>CAZDMM010000085.1:15069-15319 GCA_964505845.1 uncultured Caldilineaceae bacterium | reverse complement strand
GCCGGCGGCGGTGGTGGCGGCGGCAGCAGCAGCGGCGCCCCCGGCGGCGGGGGCGGCGGCGGTAAGTCGGGCGGGTCATAATTAGTGATAAACATCACTATCGCTGCAAAGTATTTTGGTGTATGATAGATAGTTAGGAAATGTAGATAAAGTAAATGGTAATTGGTTATTAGTTAATAACCAATTACCAATAACTAATCACTTCATAAAAAAATGGAGGTCAATTGTGAAACTCATTCTAAAAATTTTG
>CAZDMM010000085.1:0-15059 GCA_964505845.1 uncultured Caldilineaceae bacterium | reverse complement strand
CACAGCAACCAAACCAAGTGGCCCTGGTATTCCCAGGTAGCGCCGGCTTCCTGGCTGGTGACAGACCACGTGCAAGAAGGTCGAGCCAAACTGAATTTCTCCGAATGGGGCAAACCGCGAGGCGGAGAAGAAGCAGAACAAGGCGAAGAACGTGAAGGCGGCGAAGGGGCCGAACCTGATGAAATCGCCGAAATAGTTGAAAAGGGAGAGATGCCCATACCGTCATACCTGTTATTACACCCCGAAGCCCGTTTGACCCCGGCCGAAACCCAGGCCCTGATTGCCGGCTTAAAAGCCACCTTTGGCTCCGGCGGTGAAGGCGCTATGGTCAAATAGAATTTATTCCCCATCTTCGAGCGTTCATTGGAACCCGTTTTCCCAACGGTAGGGAAAACGGGTTTCTTTTTTGCCCCAATTATGAAAAAACTGTCATTTTCATTTCATCAAATCATCACGTTGGCTTGATATGCTGAACTTATCCCGTTGAGGTAGAAGTAGCATGACCATCTTAGAGCAGCAAATTACCCAAACCTGGCGCTGGCATCAGCGCGCTTTTAGAGCCATGAATACCGCTGTAGACACGTGGCTCTACAGCCAAACCGGCCAAACAATTCTGGTTGACATCGAACACCTTTTCCGCAGCTTTGAGAAACGGCTCTCTCGCTTTGACCCCCACAGCGAGCTGTCCCGGCTCAATGCTCACCCCGGCCCGGAGCCTTTTGTAGCCAGTTCCACGTTGGTGGACGCCCTGGAAGTGGCCCTGGCCGCCGCCCATGCTACTCAGGGTTTGTATGATCCAACAATTTTGGCCGACCTGGAAAAGAGCGGCTATGACCGCAGCTTTGAACAAGTACCCAATCACGCGCCCTTGCAACCCGACTCGGCCCTCCAGGGCTATATTCCGGCCGTTGAGCCGGCCCGGCGCGCCCACACCTTTCGCTCCCTCCAGCTCAACCGTCCCCGCCGAGAAATCTACAAACCGGCCGGAGTGCGGCTGGACCTGGGCGGCATGGGCAAAGGCTGGACGGTGGACCGCGCCGCCGACCACCTGCAAGGACTTGGCCCATTTTTGGTCAATGCCGGCGGCGACATCTTTGCCTACCAATCCCCACCCGGTGAAAAGGGCTGGCAAATTGACCTGGTCCATCCCTTCAATACCGAGCTTTCGATGGCCCGCCTGTACCTGCACCACCGCGCCCTGGCCACCTCCACCATCGCCAAAAGGCGCTGGCAGTACGACGGCCAATGGCGGCATCACCTGATTGATCCCCGCACCGGCCAGCCGGCCCACACCGACGCGCTCTCAGTGTCGGTGGTGGCCGACCGCACCGTGCTGGCCGAAATCTTCGCCAAAGTGGCCCTGATTTTGGGCACGGCTCAAGGTCTGGCTTATTTGAACAACCTGCCCGGCGTTGAGGGCTTAATTTATACGGCTAACAGGCAAATTGTGTACACCGCTGGGCTGGCAACTCTGTTGGATCGAGTCGAGCCGGCTGGATATGTGAATTGATACTCATCTTCCCGAAAGCTCCATCTCTTCTAAAGTAACTTAAAGTAAGCTTCCGGGAAGATAAAAAAAGGAGTTAATGATGACTACACAACCCCCTAAAACCAAAGTCAAACGCAGACAAGCTAAACTGACCGGCAGGGCCAAAGCCATGCTGGCCTCCCTGAGCCTGCTAAGTTTTGTCGGCGCTTGGGATTTGATCGCCCGGCAAGCGCAGCAAAAAGAGGCCCAGGCCAGCCAACCCGCGCCGGCAACCGCGGCAACCGTAGCCTCCACCCCGACTCCCTGGCCTACCGTTGCGCCCCTGGCCGCCTTTGCCCCCATTCCCACGTTAGAGCCGACATTGGTGGTCAAACCGGCCCTGTCCCAACCAGCAGCGGCAGCAGAGACCAATCTCCAAGCGGTTCAAATCGCCCCATTACCCACCCTGGCCCCATTACCCACCCTGGCCCCCCTGCCCAGCATGCCGGCGCCGCCCCCACCCCCTCCGCCTCCCCCGGCTTCCGGCGGCGGCCACCGCAGCGGCGGGTCGTAAGCAGTACCTTGAGTGCTTTGAGCACTTTGAGCCAAACAAAAAGTGGTGCGTGGTGCATAAAAACGGAACACGCACCAACCCATCCATCTTATCAGAGGTATTAGCACAATGATCATTCAACCCGAAGTTTCAACCCAATTAAACTCCAAAAATATTCTCATGCTCGGCCTGGGCGTGGGGTTAGGCGGCCTGATGGCCTTGCTGGGTCTGTGGCTGTGGCTGCATATCCGTACCGATTCTGCCCACAGCCTGCCGGCGACCATCAGCTTACAGCTTGTCTCGGCCCTACCCGCCGCCTGGCGCACCGTCATCAGCCGCGAAGCCCAAACCATGGGCCTGCCGCTGGCCGGGCAGACGCAGGCCTACTGGTACATGGCCCGCGCCGGCGGCCTGGTCAGTTATCTGCTCGTCTGGCTATCGGTGGCGTGGGGGCTGGTTCTCAGCACCAAAATCACCGAGGGCTGGGTTCCGGCCCCCTTGGCTTTTGGCCTGCATGAGTTTCTTTCTCTCACCACCATCCTTTTTGCCACGCTGCACGCCCTGGTTTTATTGGGCGACCATTACATCGGCTTTAACCTGCTCCACCTGGCGGTTCCCTTCAGCGCGCCATACCAACCCTTTTGGACGGGACTGGGCACGCTCGGCCTGTATCTGAGCGCCGCCCTGACCGGCAGCTTCTATATCCGCAAACAGCTTGGCCAAAAAACCTGGCGGGCGCTGCATTATCTGACCTTTGCCGCCTACATTTTGGTGTTAAGCCACGGCCTGATGGCCGGCAGCGACAGCAAACTCACCCTGGTCAGATTCATGTATCTTGGCACCGGCCTGAGCGTCCTATTCCTGGTCTATTACCGCCTCTTTACCCTCAAGGCTAAATCGCTCAAATACAGCCAGGAAACCGTAATCCTTCAGCCAGGAGATGCCAAAAGCAAGTCTCGGTAGACCACAATTTAGTCGCTCCAAACCCCGGGGGTTGCAGACCCCCTCTGAGCTTGAAAAAGCCGGTCTTCCAATCTTCCAGATCACCGAATTTGATTATCAAAAACGATCACCGCCTATTTGACACAATCCCGCTGACCTGCTATAGTTTATGTATATAAGAAGTTCATTGGTTTGGTCAGCAGCGCCGCTCTGATGAGTTTATCAGGGCGGCTTTTTTGTAGCTTCTATCTCTCCAATCAACACCACCAATATTAACCTGACACGTGACACCTATTTTCAAGGAGTTTTATGCATTTTAGTGAATTAAATATCAGTGAAGCCCTGCATCACGCCGTCCGTGACATGGGCTTTTAGGAAGCCACGCCGATTCAAGCGGAAGCCATTCCCCCGGCCTTGCAAGGCCGCGACTTGGTCGGCTGCGCCCCCACCGGCACCGGCAAAACCGCCGCATTTTTACTGCCGGCCCTGCATCACCTTTTGGCGGCAGATGAGCGCCCCAAAAATCCTCGCCTGGTTGTTCTGGCCCCCACCCGTGAGTTAGTCATCCAAATTAGCGAACAAGCCCAAAAATTGACCGCCCATACCTCGCTACGGGTAGCAACCGTATACGGTGGGGCCAATATGGGCCAGCAAACCGGCCAACTGCGGCGCGGCGTGGATGTAGTCATCGCCACCCCTGGCCGGCTGATGGATCACATGCGCCGCCGCAACGTGGATTTGCGCCAGGTCAACATCCTGGTGCTGGACGAAGCCGACCGCATGCTGGACATGGGCTTTTTGCCCGATATGAAACAAATCATCAAGCAGACGCCTCCCCAGCGCCAAACCATGCTCTTTTCGGCTACGATGGATGCGGCGGTGCTGAACCTGGCCGCCCAATTTCAGCGCCACCCGGTGCAGATTGAACTGAACCACTCTAAGCCTCCGGCCGCTATCCGCCAAACTCTCTACCCGGTTCCCAAGCATCTCAAAACCCAGCTTCTGGCGGCCCTGCTGCGGCAGACCGGGGTCAACAGCGCGCTCGTCTTCACCGCCACCAAACAAGAGGCCGATATCGTCACCCGCCAGCTCCGCCAGGTGCAGATGCAGGTGGCCTGTATTCATGGCGACTTCAACCAGCGGGAGCGCATCGCTGCCCTGGAAGGCTTCCGCGCCGGCCGCTACCAGGTTTTGGTGGCCACCAATATCGCAGCGCGCGGCCTCGACGTAGAAGGCATCTCGCACGTTATCAATTACGACGTGCCGGAACACACCGAAGATTATATCCACCGCATTGGCCGCACCGCCCGCGCCGAAGCCGAGGGCGACGCCATCACCCTGGTAACGCCCGATGATGAGGGCATGATTAAGCGGATTGAGCATATACTGGGGCACAAGCTAGAGCGCAAAACCCTGCCCGGTTTTGATTACGCCGTGCCTACCCCCTCCTGGGCCAAACCTTCATCCAAAGCGATGCTGCGCCAGGCCACCCAATCCCTCAGCCTGGCCGACCGCTGGCGGGCGATGTCCGGCGGACGAAGGTAAAAATAGAGAATTGGAAGATTGGAAGGATGGAGGTTTGGCAACCTTCCAGCCTTCCATTCCTCCAACGTTCCAGCCCTTCCTCCCTTTCTTTGACTATCCCCCAGAATCCGCTATACTCAGCGAGTTGACATCCGAACATCAGGATTTCTCAATAAATTCTAACGAGTGTATTTAAAGTTATCCTGACTTGCTAACCCGTTCGTAAAGCGTAAAACGTAATGTCTTTGGCGTGTAAATCCTTACGTTTTACGTTTTACGTTTTACATCCATGCGCCTCAAAATACTCGAAGTTCAAGGCTATAAATCCTTCGCCAACAAGGTGGAATTCCTCTTTGACGGCGGCATCACCGCCATTGTTGGCCCCAACGGCAGCGGCAAATCTAACGTGGCCGACGCTATCCGCTGGGTGCTGGGCGAGCAAAGCTACACCAACCTGCGCGGCAAAAAGACCGAGGATATGATTTTCTCCGGTTCCGACGGCCGGGCGCGCCTGGGGCTGGCCAGCGTTACCCTGGTGCTGGACAACACCGACAAGTGGCTGCCGCTCGACTTTTCCGAAGTGACCATCTCGCGCCGGGCCTACCGCTCCGGTGAGAACGAATATTTCCTCAACGGCAGCCGGGTGCGGCTCAAAGATGTCTCTGAACTTTTAGCCAAAAGCGGCCTGAGCCGCCAAACCTACACCGTCATCGGCCAGGGAACCATTGACCGCGTTCTCTCGCTGCACGCCGAAGAGCGGCGCAAGCTGTTTGAGGAAGCCGCCGGTATCACTTTCCACCGCCAAAAACGGGCCGAAACCCTGGCTCGTTTGGAGGCAACCCGGGCCAACCTGCTGCGCATCAACGACATTGTCAAAGAAATTGAGCCGCGCATGCAGCACCGCGAAAAACAAGCCCAGCGCGCCGAAGAGTACAACCGGATCATGACCCACCTGGACGGCCTGCTGCGGGTTTGGTATGGCTACCGCTGGGGACAGGGCCAGCAAGGACTGCGGGAGGCTAAAGCCCGCCTGCGCGAGAGCGAGGCCACCCTCAAAAACCAGCGCGAACAGTTTGAGACCCTGGAGCATGAACTCGGCGGGCTGCGGGCGCAGCAAACCGAACTGCGTACCAGCCTGAGCGGCTGGTACGCCGAAAATAACCGCCTGCGCAGCCAGGCCGAAGTCATTCAACGCGAGCTGGCCGTGAGCGAAGAGCGGGCCAGGCAGCATGCAGCTCAACGCGAAGAAATTCTGGCCGAACTGCGGCCCTTAAACGAGCAACTGGAGCAGCATCTGCGCCAAATCCGCGAAGCTGAAACTGAACTGCAAAGCATCAAGCTGGATTTACAACAGGCCGAAAAATCCTTACACGCGGTGCAGCAGCAGTTGAACCAGCACCAGGCGCAGCGCCAAAATCTGCTCAATCGCCAAACGACAGCGGAAAAGCAAGTGCGCCACTTGAGCACCGCCTTGACCGAGCGGCAAACTCGCCTGGCCCAATTTGAAGAACGCCGGGCCGCGCTGCTGGCCGAGCGTAACGCTTGTGAACAGGAAATTTCCCGTTTAACTCAAGAGCAGCAGCAGCTTCAGGCCACCCAAGCCCAGTTGAGCGCCGAAGTGGCCCAGATTGAGGCCGATTTAAGCCTGTTGGAGACGCAGCAAACCCAGCAGCGCGACCGCCTCAGCCAGCTTGACGGATTGGCGGAGCAGCTCAAAAGCCAGATGGCCGCCGTGCAGCGCCAGGAAGACGGCCTAAAAGCTAGGCAGGATGTGCTGGGCAAGCTCCGCAGCGAGATGTCGGGCTATTTTGAGGGGGTGCGGGCGGTATTGCAGTCGGAAGCAGGGTTGACCGGCTTAATCGGTCCCGTCAGCCAGGTGATACAGGCCCCGCCGGATTTGGAAATTGCGATAGAAGCCGCGCTGGGTGGACGTCTGCAGGATGTGGTGGCCAACACTTTTGCTGACGCCGAAAAGGCCATTGCCTACCTCAAACAAAACCGGGCCGGCCGCGCCACCTTTTTGCCGCTCGATACCATCCGCCCCGGCCCGACCCTTAACCCGCCCAACACGCCGGGCGTGCTGGGGCTGGCTTCTCAACTGGTCAAGGTGGAGCCGCACCTGCGCCTCATTGCCGAGCTGACCCTGAACCGCACCCTGGTGGTGGAGGATTTGCCGGCGGCGCGGCGGGCTTTTGCCGCCATGCAGGGCGGCTTTCAGATTGTCACCCGCGAGGGCGAGCTGATGCGCTCCGGCGGGGCGGTCACCGGCGGCCAGGACAAGCGGCAAAAGGGGCAGGAGGGTACCTTTTTGGCCCGCGAGCGGGAGTGGCGCGAACTGCCGGCGCAACTGGCCGAATTGAGCCGGGCTTACGAGTCGCTCTCCAGCCAACTGGCTGACGCCCACGAGCAGGCCGGGAAGGTTAAAAAGGGATTGCAGGCATTGATTGAGGAACAGCGCCAAAAAATGGCCGGGCGGCAGGCGGGGCAGGCCAAAGCCGACCAGTCGGCCCGCGCTCTGGAACAGGTGACTCGTAACATTGGCTGGCAGCGAGAGCTGCAAGCCAAAGCCGAGGCAGAATTGAGCCGGCTGACCCAGCGCCAGGCCGACACGCAGGCGGAAATAGCGCGATTGGAACAGGAGCGCCAGGCCGCCGAGTCAACCGTGCGGGATTTGGCCGCCAAAGCTGAAACCCTCTCGGCGGAGACGCTGCTGGCCGAATTGAGCCAGGTCCGGATGCAGGTGGCGACAGTGCAGGGGCAGCACCAGAACCAGCAAGCCTTGCTGTCCGGTTTGCAGGCCGCCCGGCAAGGGCTGACCCGCCAAATCGAGAGCAAACAGGCCCGCGCCCAGGCGTTGGCGGCAGAACGAGAAAGCTTGCAGCAGCAGCAAGAGGTGCTGCGAGCGAAGGGCCAGGAGTTCAGCGCCCACCTGGGTCAATTTACGGGTCAAATTGAAGCCGCCGAAAAACAGGTGGCCGAACTGGCGGCGCGTCAGGCCAAGCTGGAGCAAAGCGAAACCCACCAGCGGCAGCGCTTGCAACGGCTTGAGGCCGAGCACAATCGAGTTGCCCTGGAAGCGGCCCGGCGGCAGGATGAGCTGGATAATTTGCAGCGCCAGATTCAGGCCGATTTGGGGCTGGTCAGCCTGGAGATGGCCGAGGAGCAGGTGGGCCAGCCGGTGCTGCCCATCCGGCCCCTGGTGTCTGAGCTGCCGGTGGTGGAGGAACTGCTGCCCGGCGTCGAGGAGGATGTCATCCGGCTCAAGGTGCAACTGCGCCGCCTGGGCAATATCAACCTGGAAGCGCCGCGCGAATACGCTGAACTGCGGGAGCGGTACGAATTTTTGACCGGCCAGATGGCCGACCTGGAAGCCGCCGCCGCCGATTTGAAAGAGGTCATCCGCAAACTGGATGAGGCTATGCAGGAGTCCTTTACGACCACCTTCAAGCAGGTGGCTAAGGAATTTCAGCGTTATTTTAAGGCGCTGTTTGGCGGCGGCGAGGCCCAACTGCTGCTGACCGACCCGGACAATTTGATTGACACCGGCGTGGACATCGCCGCCCGGCCGCCGGGCAAGCGGCTGCAAAGCCTGGCCCTGCTCTCCGGCGGGGAGCGCTCGCTCACGGCTCAGGCCCTCATTTTTGCTCTGCTCAAAATCAGCCCCACCCCCTTTGTGATTTTTGACGAGGTGGACGCCATGCTCGACGAAGCCAACGTGAGCCGCTTCCGCGATGCCCTCACCGCCCTGGCCCGCGATATTCAGTTCATCGTCATCACCCACAATCGTAAAACCATCGAGGCGGCCAACACCATTTACGGCATTTCGATGGGGGATGACTCGGTTTCGCAGGCGTACTCGCTCAAGATTGATGAGTGGGTGAAACCATAATTTTTGGCATGGAAATTTCAGTTCGAGTATAATGAGGGGTAGTAACGTAGGAGCAGGGTAAGTTATGTTCAAGCGGGCCGGCCTCAGTTTGATATTGTTGCTAGGTGATGTAGCGATGATTCAACTGGCCCTGCTGCTGGCCAGTTGGCTGCGGCCCCAATTGGATTTTGGTAAACCGATCCCGGTGGGAGAAGCCTGGCTGGGGTGGCCCATTCTCATTCTGGCCCTGCTCATCTGGGTGATTGGTTTTTTATTGCTGGATGTGTACAACCTGCAAAAAAATCTGCGGGTGATTGATGAGTTGCAGCGGCTGCTGGCCGCCCACGCCGCTACCACGCTGGCTTTTGCCGGCGTCCTCTATTTTTCCTTCCGTGAAACTTCCCGGCTGCAAGTGCTCTCTTTTGCGTTGCTGGGCCTGCTGTTTCTGCTGATTTACCGGCTGGTATTCCGGTTATTACTGCACTTTTTTGGCGACAAACGCTACGGGGCGCGCCGGGTGCTAATTGTGGGGGCCGGGTCGGTGGGGCGGCAGGTGGCGGAGACGGTTGTCAAGCACAGTTGGACCGGCCTGAAGCTGGTCGGTTTTATGGATGACAAGCCCCAAGCCGACACGCTGGGCTATCCCCACTTTGGCCCGCTCGACCATACCCTGGCCGTGGTGCAGCAGCAAGGCATCAATGAAATTATCTTAACCTTGCCTCGCTACGCTCACGCCAAATTAGCCAACCTGGTCACCCAGTTGACGCCGCTCCAGGTGAATGTGCGGGTGATGCCAAATTTTATGGACCTGGTGTTTCTGCGCTCAGAGGTGGAAAATTTGGGCGGGATGCCGCTGGTAACGCTGCGCGAGCCGGCGCTTGACCCCTTTCAACGGCTGGTCAAACGCCTGTTTGATCTGATCGTCAGCGCCGTTGGCCTGATTTTGGCCCTGCCTCTGATGGCGGTGATTGCCGGCCTGATCCGGCTGGACTCCCCCGGCCCGGTCATTTTTAAGCAGCAGCGCGTCGGGGAAAACGGCCGGATTTTTAACATGTATAAATTCAGGACGATGATCCACCAGGCCGAAGTGCAGCACCAGGAGCTGCTGCGGCAAACCGAAACCGGCCATTTGGTGCATAAATTTTACGATGACCCCCGCGTCACTCGCGTTGGCCGCTTTTTGCGCCATACCAGCCTGGATGAACTGCCGCAGTTGCTCAACATTCTCAAGGGAGAGATGAGCCTGGTTGGGCCGCGACCTGAACTGCCGTGGCTGGTGGATCAATACCAACCCTGGCAGCGCAAGCGTTTTGAAGTGCCGCAGGGTCTCACCGGCTGGTGGCAAATCAACGGCCGGGCCGATAAACTGATGCACCTGCACACCGAAGAAGATTTGTACTACATCAAAAATTACTCCCTCTGGCTGGATATTCAAATCCTCTGGCGCACCATCAAAGCTGTGATTGACCGCAAAGGGGCGTATTAATACCCCCGGTTTCTCTCAGAAACCGGGGGTTTAATTTTTGGCTCATGTTAAGAACAAGTGACCGGCACTTCAGGATTGATTGGCTACTCCTCGAAGAATGAGGAAGTGCCGGTCACTTTGCACTTGTGCTGTACATGAGCCTAATTTTTATGGGCAGCCGCCGGCCTGCGAATACGTGTCTATCACTGTCCCATCAACAGTGATAAATTGATAGGTGATGTCCGTGGGCGTGGCTGTCACCAGCATCGCCCCAAAATCGGCGTTGTAACGCACCTGGCTGCCCGGAGCAGGGGTCAAACTGAAAGGATAGCGGCTGTACCCCCCCAAACCGTTCACAAAATAGGGGAACCCATTAATCACAATCCGTTCATAATCATGGTCATGGCCGGCCAGGACGGCATGTGCACCCCAGCTTTGAAAGGGCCATTGCAAGGTAGTGTTAGAACCGTGCAGCCCGGAGGAAAAGGGGGCGTGGTGAAAGTAGACCAGCTTCCAGCAGGCCGTCGAGGCCGCCAGGCCGTCGCGCAGCCAGAGGGCCTGAGGGGAATTGCCGGCAATGCCATCCGGTTCAGAACTGTCGCTGTCAACGGCAAAAAAATGCACCGGCCCCCGCACAAACTCATAATAGCGCTCGTTGCCGGGCAGGGTAAAGTAGCTCAAATACGACTCTGCCCCAACCGTCAGCCAATCATGGTTGCCCAGGGCAGGAAAAAAGCGATTGGTGGTGGTAAGGAGCGATCCATAAATGACGGGCAGAAATATCACCGGCGACATACCCTGGGTTGACAGCGCCGGATTAAACGCCAGCCCGGCCCCAAACGCGCCCGTATAGGGGTAGATATAGTCGTGGTAATACTGGCCGATGTTCTGGTCAATGGTTCTGGCCTCGCCCCTGGGGTAGTTGTTGTCTCCAACGGTGATGATGAGGTCTGGCTGCCAGCTTTTGACCAGGTTGGCGACATTCAATTCATCCTGGGTGGCGGAACCGTAATCGCCAATAACCGCAAAACGAAGGGTGTCGGTGGCGCTCTGTGATTGGATCAGCGGGTGTGCTAAGGCCGGCGCGGTTGGGTTGAGCCGATGAGGCGAGGCGGCGGCGCCGCCCAGCCCACCATGCAACCAGACTAAAACGGTCAAACTAACCAGCCAGCAAGCTGTTTGACAAAAACGCATCCAGGGCTGTTCCTTCCATTGAGAAAAAATTAGGTTGAGGGAGAATCTTACCACAAAAGTAGGATTTACCTAATTTTAGCTTCTCGGAGGCTGGTCTCGAGAGAGCCTGTGGATTTACAAGCGGCTTTGCTCAAAATTGAGCCTCCGGGAAGCTTTTCAGATGAACTCTAATAGACCATGTCGCCGCGTACAAAGGCGGCGGTGCGTGGATCGGTGGGGGCGTTAAAAAAGGTGAGGGCGTCAGCGATTTCAATCAGATGACCATCCAACAGCAGCCCAATGCGATGGGCCAGGCGTTTGGCCTGAAAAATGTTGTGAGTGACTAAAACAACGGTGGTGCCCCAAGTCGTGTTGGCTTCAGCCACAATCTCCTCGATGAGCTTGACGTTGTAGGGGTCAAGGTTGGCCGTTGGCTCATCCAGCAGCAGCACTTTGGGTTGAATCACCAGGGCGCGGGCCAGAGCCACCCGCTGGGCCTCGCCGCCGCTCAGGGAGCGAGCCGGAGCCTGGGCCAACTTGCTCAAGCCCACCCGCTCCAGGCTGCGGGCCACCGCCTGGGCAATTTCTGACCTGTTCTGGCCGCGTATTTTAAGGCCATAGGCCACGTTAGCCTCTACCGAACGGTTGAGCAGAACCGGGCTTTGGAACACGGTGGTGACGGTTCGGCGGACTTCAAGCGGGGGGATGACGCCGTTGCTGGGATACTGCTCAAAGCTCAAGGCTCCGCCGGAGGGCGGCTCCAGAAAGTTGAGCAGGCGCAGCAGGGTGCTTTTACCGGCCCCGCTGGGGCCTACCAGCGCCAGCACCTCCCCGGCATAAATATCCAGCCGTTCAATCTGTAAAACTGTCCGGTTGTGATAAACCTGGGTTAAATTGCGGAGTTGAAAGAGGATATAGCCGCCCACGAGTCAACAAAAACTTTCCCTGTCTATGATTCCCGCAACCTCGTTCCCAAACTGAGTTTGGGAACGAGGTTTAAACACTTTCCAGTTTAGCGATTGATGTCTTTGCCCTGCAGGCGCGTCATCGCTAAATTTGTCAAAAAAGATAGTAACAGCAAAATGATACCCAGGGCAATTGCCAGATCAAAATTTCCTTTTTGGGTCTCCAGCACGATGGCGCTGGTTAAGGTGCGGGTTTTGCCGGCGATGTTGCCGCCGGTCAGCATCACAGCGCCCACCTCGGAGATAACCGCCCCAAAGCCCGCAATCAGCGAAACCACCACCCCGACCCGCGCCTCCAGCAGAATAGCCAGCGTTACCTGCCATTCGGTTGCACCCAGGGCCAGCAACTGCCGCCGCAGGTTGGGGTTGACGCCCATCACCGCCGCCATGGTAAAACCGGCCACCAGTGGAAAAGCGATGATGGTTTGGGCCACGCTCATGGCGCGCGGCGTAAAAAGCCAGCCCAGCGCCCCCAGCGGCCCGCTGCGCGACAGCAGCAAATAGACAAACAACCCAATCACTACCGGCGGAAAGCCCATGCCGGTGTAAAGCAGGGCCATCACCAGGCGTCGCCCCGGAAAATGCTTTAGCCCCAAAAACGCACCCAGCGGCACACCGACCGCCGCGCTGAACAAAAGCGATACCCCGGCTACCGCCAGCGACAGCCCAATGATTTCGTACAGGGCCGGATTGAAACTGAAGATCAGCTCAATGGCCTGGATTAAGCCTCGTGTTAGATCATCCATAAAAAGACTGCCGACGGCGGACCGCTGACCGCCATTTTCCCAAGCTCTGAGGGGGTCTGAGACCCCCGAACACCCGTCCTAGACCGGCTTGGAGCAAATAAGAGGGAAACCAAACAGCGGTCAGCAGTCAGCGGTCAGCCGTCGTTACTTGGCTGCGTTCCAGGCCGCCGAGTCCGGGATAAAGAGGGATTGGCCAAATTTGTCCAGCCCGTACTGACTGATGAGCTTTTGAGTTTCCACCGAAGTGATCCACTCGATAAAAGCCTGCGCGCCGGCCGCATTCACGGTGGGATGCTTTTCTGGATTGACGGCAATCACCCCGTAAGGATTGAACAACCGGGAGTCGCCCTCTACCAAAATTTCCAGGTCAAGCCCTTCTTGCTTGCGGGCCAAGAATGTCGCTCGGTCACTCAGGGTGTAAGCCTGCTGCTCGCTGGCAATGGTTAACACGGCCCCCATGCCCTGCCCCACCGATTGATACCAATCGCCTTCGGGTTGTTTCACCTTTCTCTCCGGGCTAATCACGCTGGAGGCTTCAATCAAGGGCAGCTTGCTGGCTTCCCAGATGCTGATCTCTTTGGTATGGGTGCCGGAGTTATCGCCGCGAGAGATAAACGGGCTTTTCATTTCGGCGATTTTGCTAAAAGCTGCTCCCGCATCGCTCATCCCCTTGATGCCGGCCGGGTCGGAGGGGGGGCCAACAATGATAAAATCATTATACATTACATCCTGCCGGTTGACGCCATAACCATCGGCCACAAAGGCGTCTTCCTGCTTGCGGGCATGCACCAGCACCACGTCGGCGTCGCCGTTTTTGCCCAGTTCCAGGGCCTGGCCGGTCCCTACGGCGATAACCTCGACATCCGCGCCATAGCGAGTTTCAAAATCCGGCAAAATAACATCCAGCAAACCGGAGTCCTGGGTGCTGGTGGTGGTAGCCAGCACCAGGCGGCCTACCTGCTGGCCGGTGGGCTGGGCCGGCGAGACCGTTACCGCCGGGGCTTCAAGCGCACGCTTGAGCAGCGTTTCAGCATCGGCGGCGCTGGGAATGCACAGCTTCCAGCCTACCTCGATGACATCCAGATTCTCTATTTTGGCAAAGCTGCTGTCCTCGGCGTTTTTGCTGTTGGTGGCCTCGGCAATGGCCGGATAAGCCAACACATCGCCGTACACCTTTTCGGCAATTTTAGAGAGCCAGTCGTCGGCCTGGACCACCACTTCCTGATCACACGTCACTGCGCTCTGCCTGGGTGGGGCCGCCTGCACCGCCTGCACCGAACTCAACACCAGGCTCAACAGCACCAAAACGGCCACAAATCTTCGATAATGCTTCATAGAATATGCTCCTATTTTGAATATTATTTCACATTCGCTATGCTAGAACAGTATAACGTCAAACAAAAAAAGAGACAAACTACTTTATCTCTTCAACGCTGCTAAAGGAGTCTTGAAAGCGGACGGCGACGGTATCGTTGAGGCCGTCGGTAAAGGCGCGAAAGCGCCGGATAAAATCGGTGGCGGCCGGGGTAAGCTGAGAGCCGCCCCCGCCGCTGCCGCCGGCTTGAGCGTCAACCAGTTTGACGCCCAACCTATCTTCACACTCGTGGATTTTATCCCAGGCGCGATGGTAAGAAATGCCCATGCGTGAGGCGGCGGCCGAGATGGAGCCTGTTTCGGCCACGGCTTCCAGCAAACGCACCCGCCAGGAGCTCAGGGCCACCTGGCCGTTTTTTTCAATCCAAAAGTTAGCCTTGGCTTGAAACATCAATCACTGCGCTTCAACAAGCCTCTAATCTTGCCGATCAGGTCCTTGACCACAAACGGCTTAACCACATAACCATCAAACAGTCCGGCATAGGTAGAGGTTTCGGATTCATTTTCTAAATAGTGGCGAGCGGTCAACATGATAACCGGTATTTTAGACAAATTTTCATCATTCTTGACCGTCTGGAGCACCTGCCAGCCATCCATCCCCAGCATCATAATATCGAGCAAAATGAGATCAATCTGGCGATCCTCTTTTTTTAGGGCTTCTAAACCGGCTAAACCATTATGGGCTGACACCACCTCAAACCCCTCACGCTCCAGAATCAGGCGGCCCAGGGTTAGCATTTCACGGTCATCATCTATCATTAGAATTCGGTGTGCCACAGGTTGCTCCTTAAAACGGCCTCACTTCTATCGCGTCGGCCCAGGGTCAGGTGGGTGAATGAGAGCAAGTAAACTGCTGTATCTCAGAAAAAAGATGCTATTATTTCCTAACCGGGTACTCAGTGCGAAACAAGCGGGCCGGGCTCCCATGCCCGGCGCTTCTCTGGTCGGCGGCGGCGTGGGAGCCGCCTCTGCTGAGTTTCG
>CAZDMM010000084.1:0-15383 GCA_964505845.1 uncultured Caldilineaceae bacterium | reverse complement strand
GTAAAGGGGGCCTGGGGCAAGCGGGGCTGCTTGAGCAAATCATTGACCAGGCGCAAAACCTGCAGCCGTCCGCCGCGAGCCGGGATGGTCCGGTCTACCCGGCTGCCGCCGCTGGCAAAGATGGCCCCAACCCGATTGCCGTGCCGGGTTAGCAGGCGGGCCAACGTCGCCACAAAATCAACCAGCACCGCTCGCTTGATACTCTGCACCGTGCCAAAATCCATCGAGGGACTCAGGTCAAGCAGAAACCAGCCGGTGATTTCACGATCTTCAACGTACTGGCGAATATAAGGCGTATCCATGCGGGCGGTTACATTCCAATCAATGTAGCGAATATCATCGCCGGGGTGATATTCGCGTAAATCGGCAAAATCCACCCCGTAGCCGTAAAACAGGCTGCGGTAATCGCCTTGCAGCAGGCCATCCAGGCGACGGATCACCTGCCAGTCAAGCCGCAGGAGGATGCGTTCAGGCGTTGAGGCGGAGGTTAGCGTGCTCATGTAACGGCACCACCGGGGTAGGGATACGAGTCAGGATTTTTTCTAACACGTCGTCGCTGGTCACATTATCCGAGAGAGCTTCATACGACAGCACCAGACGGTGGCGCATGACATCGAGGGCCAGGTCTCGTACATCCTGCGGCAAGGCATAGCTACGCCCACGCACAAAGGCCAGCGCCCGCGCCGTGAGGATGAGATTGATTGAAGCGCGCGGGCTGGCCCCAAACATGAGGTATGGCTCCAGCTCTTTCAAGCCCACCTCTTTAGGCTGCCGGGTAGCGGTAACCATGCGCACGGCGTATTCAATCAGGGCCGGGTCAACATACACCCTATCCACCTCTTGCTGCAAGCTCACCAACTGTTCGGTGGTCAGCACTTTTTGCACCGCCGGCAGCATGCCGGTCATCCGCTCCACAATGACAAACTCCTCGGTGGAGCCGGGATAGCCGACCAACACTTTGAGCATAAAGCGGTCTACCTGGGCTTCCGGTAAGGCGTAGGTTCCCTCAGTTTCAATAGGGTTTTGGGTGGCCAGCACCAAAAAAGGATTCGGCACTTGAAAGGTTTCCCGTCCAATGGTAACTTGCCGCTCTTGCATCACTTCAAGCAGGGCGCTTTGCACTTTGGCCGGGGCGCGGTTGATTTCATCGGCCAGCAGTAGGTTGGTAAAGACCGGGCCAAGCGAGGTATTGAACTCACCACTCTTTTGGTTGTAGATGCGCGTGCCAACCAAATCGGCCGGGACGAGGTCGGGGGTAAATTGGATGCGCTTGAACTCGCCGCCAATGGCCTCGGCCAGGGTTTTAATGGCCATGGTTTTGGCCAGGCCGGGCACCCCTTCAACCAGAATATGCCCCCGCGCCAGCAGCGCCACCACCAGCCGTTCCAACAGGTGATCCTGCCCCACGATGATCTTTTTGACCTCGTACAGCACCCGCTCCATCGGCCTTCTTTTTTCGGGATTCATGTATTGATCCACAAGTATGCTCCTTAAAAATAGAGATTAGAGATTGGAGCTGGTTGACTGACAAATTTAACCTTCGAGCCATGAAGAGGGAATAGCTCACGGATTTTCACGGATAAACACGGATTTCTGGAAAAGAATTTGATAAAAAATCTGTGTTGTCCGTGTTTATCCGTGAGCAATGTAAAATCTGTCAGTCAATCAGGAGATTGGAGATTAAACCTAATCTCTAATCTCCAATCTCTATCTTTAATACGGCGGCGACCCTACCGCGCCGACGGCCACATTGATGGGCACGGCAAAACCGATGCCGATAAAGACGTCCTGCTCGGTGGGATTAACCAGCGCAGCCACAATGCCAACCACATGCCCCTGGCGATTCAGCAGCGGGCCGCCCGAATTGCCGGGATTGACGGCAGCATCAATCTGGATCAAATCGCGCAGCTTCCGGTCGCTGTTGGGCGGGGTAAAAGAGCGGTCAAAACCGGAGATAACCCCGGCGCTCATCGAGCCGTACAACCCCAGGGGATGGCCCACCACAAAAGCCTCATCGCCGACGCGCATAGCCTTGGGATTCCCCAGCACAGCCGGCACAAGCTGGGCCGGAGGCTGGCTGGCGCGCAGCACCGCAATGTCGTGATCCGGCTGCTTGGCAATGATTTGGGCGCTCGACTCGCTGCCGTCGGCAAAGATGAGATGAATCTCACTGGCCCCCTCAACAACGTGCAAACTGGTCAGGATGTCGCCCCGGTCATCCACCACAATCCCGCTGCCGATGGCCTGGTCTAGCTCACCCTTTTTATTCCGGCCTTCCGTTTCGATAAAAACCAGCGAGGGGCGAATGGCCTGGTACACCTGGGCCGAAAAAGCCGGCGGAGGGGTGGCCGAGGCCATGACCTGGGCAATGGTGTCGTTCAATTGGCGAGTAGTCAGGGGAGGTGGAGCCGGAAAGAGCCACCGGTACAGCAGCAGCGCCGCAAGCGCAGCCAATACCCCCATGGCAAATGGGGCCGCACGCCGGGCTTGAGCATAAAGATAGTGCAGGCGTTGTCGCCACAAGGCTATGAGTAAAGCAGCAGGTTTGCTCATTTTCCCCCTATGAGAAAACCTATTTTGAATAATCCCAGATGACCGGGGATTCGGTTAGCCTGACTGCCGGCCACCAGGTTGGGCCGGCCTGATTTTTGGTCGGATTGGTGTAAGCTATTATAGCATCATTTTCTAAGATGAAAATGAGATAGGGTAAAAGTAACAGCCCAAAGCCGTCTGCCGGCCAAACTTGTAAATTCATGATGACCTGCTAAAATACGGCTCAGTTCCCATCGTTCCACCAGCTCCACATATGAGTAACTTTTTATTACGTGAAGCCACCCAAGATGATATTCCAACCCTCGTCATCGTGCTGCAAACGGCTTTTGAGGAGTATCGCGGCCGGCTCGACCCACCTGCCGGCGCTCATACCGAGTCGGTGGAAAAGTTGCGGCAGAAATTGATGGATGCCTATGCTGTTATAGCCATCGTTGACCAGGCAATCGTGGGCTGTGTTTTCTATGAAATCAGAAGCGATGAAAATGAGCAGGATTATATGTACCTGGGCCGATTGGCGGTGCTGCCCTCCTATCGCCGGTGCGGCTTGGGCAAAGCTCTGGTGCAATATGTCGAAACCCTCACCAGGGAGTTGAGGCTGTCTCGCGTCCGGCTAGGGGTGCGGACTCAATTGCCGGAAAATCAAGCCTATTACGAACGCCAGGGCTATCGGGTGCTGGAGTATCGCTCTCACGAAGGCTACGCTGAACCGACGTATATGATTATGGAGAAGGAGTTACGCCCATGAGCGAGCAAGTATCAGAAAAACTTTCAGCCGAAGTGCAGGAGATTTGGAACGAAAACGCCGCCTTTTGGGACGACACTATGGGCGAGGGCAACGACTTTCAACGGCTGCTCATCGGCCCAGCCCAGGAGCGGCTGCTGGCCATACAGCCGGGTGAGTGGGTGCTGGACATTGCCTGCGGTAACGGTAACTTTGCCCGGCGGCTGGCCGAGTTAGGAGCGCAGGTGGTCGCCTTTGATTTTAGCGCCACCTTTATCGCCCGTGCTCAAGCCCGCACCACCGCCCATGCCGAGTGTATCGAGTATCGGGTTTTGGATGCCGCCGATCGCACCGGACTCCTGGCTTTGGGTCGGCGTCGCTTCGATGTCGCAGTTTGCACGATGGCGCTAATGGACATGGCTGAAATTGACCCGCTGCTGGAAAGTCTGCCGTTCCTCCTCAAGCCCGGTGGCCGCTTTGTCTTTTCGATCATGCATCCCTGCTTCAACTCCCTGGGGGCGCGCTGCCGGGTGGTTGAGGAAGAAGATTGTGAGGGTGAACTGGTCACTCGCTATGGGCTAAAAATCTCGGCTTATATCACCCCAACAACCGGCAAAGGGTTAGGAATAATTGGACAACCCAGGCCGCACCATTATTTTCATCGCCCTCTGAGCCTGCTCTTTACTCACTGCTTCCGGGCCGGCTTTGTTCTCGATGGGCTGGAAGAGCCGGTATTTGGGCTAGAGGCCAAAGGGGATCGGCCCTTTTCCTGGACCAACTTCAAAGAAATTCCACCGGTGCTGGTCGCCCGGATGCGTTTGGGGGCATGATGATCCATCGCCTGCTTTTGTTCAGCCGCTATATTATTCTGATTGCCATCGTTGGCTCATTTCTGGCTGCTCTGACCCTGCTCATTTATAGCGGCGTGGAAACCATCCAAACGATTGGCGATACCATCAGCAGTGGTCAGGTTAACGGCAAAGGGGCCAAAGCCCTGGCTCTCACCCTGATTCAACTGGTAGACTTATTTCTGCTCGGCACCGCTTTTTACATTACCGCCCTGGGTCTATATGAGCTTTTTATAGACGCCACCATCCCGGTGCCGGATTGGCTGCAAATTCATGATCTGGATGATCTTAAAGGTAAATTGGTCAGCGTTCTGGTGGTGGTCATCGCTGTTTTCTTTTTGGGACAGGTAGCCGAATGGGATGGTCAGCGTGATTTATTGGGCTTCGGCGCAGCCATTGCCCTGGTCATTGCGGCCTTAACCTATTTTTTGAGCCAAAAAGTCAAAAAAGAAAAATCAACCAAGGATTAATGGCAGCCTACCTTGGCGGGAGTTTGTGATGAGATGGTAACTTACCCAGTTACACCTTTCAATCTCCAACAAAGTGAGCGACTCCAGGCCCTGTACCACCTGGCGGTGGAGCTGTCGGCTTTGCGCAGCCTGGAATCGGTGCTTGACACGGCCCTGCGCCACTGTTTAGAATTGACCGGCTCTCAATTCGGCTTCGTCGGCCTTAATACTCCCGATGGCCGGGCTATGGATGTGGTTGCCATTCAAGGTTTTCATCCCAGCCCGCACTTTTATCAGCACAACCACCTCATCCCGCTGCGTCCCAATATTTTTGCCCGCGTGGTGCTAGAAAATCGCCCGGTGCGCTCCGAGGACACCCGCACCGACCCGATCCGGGTGGGCCAGCCGAGCGGCCACCCGCCGGTTGTCACCTTTTTGGGCGTCCCGCTGCGGCTGCGCGACACCCCCTTTGGCATGATCGGCCTGGCCAACCGGCCTACCCCTTACGACGATGAGCATGAGCAGCTTGTGTTGACCTATGCCGCCCAGGTAGCCATTGTCATCCGCAACGCCCAACTCTACGAGCAGCTTACCGCCGCCAATGAGGAATTGGAGCGTAAGGTGATGGAGCGGACGCAAGAGCTGGAGGAAGCCAAAGAAGCGCTGGCTCAAAAAGCCAGCCAGTTGCAGCAGCTCCTCAGTGAAACCGTCAATGTGCAGGAGCGAGAACGGCAGCGCATCGCTCAGGATATGCATGACGGCACCAACCAGTTGCTCATCGGGGCCATGCTGGAACTCAAATCGGCCCGCGAGCGGCTGAGTACGGGCCAACTCGCCAAAGCCGACGAGTCGCTGCAAACGGTGCAGGAGATTCTGCGCCGGGTAGAGGCCGAGATGAAGCTGATTGTCCACGATTTGCGCCCGCCGACGCTGGATGCGCTGGGCCTGGCCCCGGCCATCCGCCGCTACGCCGAGCGTTTTCAACAGTACACCGGCCTGCCCTGCGAGGTGCGAATCAGCGGCGAACCGCTGCGTCTGCCGGCCAACATGGAAATCAGCATCTACCGGCTGATGCAAGAAGCCTTGCAAAACGTCAGCGCCCACGCCGGAGCCAGCCGGGCTGAAGTGAGTTTGACTTTTACCCCGTCCAGCCTCAGCCTGGCGGTGCGGGATGACGGGCGCGGCTTTGACCTGGAGGCAGTACAGCAGCGTCACAACGGCAGCTTTGGCCTGCTCAGCATGCACGAGCGGGCCGAAAGTTTGGGCGGCCGGCTGTCTATCCAGAGTCAGCCGGGGCAGGGGACTCGGGTGGAGGTGGTGGTTCCGATTGCGGAGGAGTAAATAGGATGGTAATGGAGCAAATCCGTATTCTCGTCGTAGACGACCACCAAATTGTGCGGCAGGGCATCCGCAGCCTGCTCTCCAACTACCCCGATTTTGAGATTGTGGGCGAGGCGGCGGATGGAGCGGCGGCGCTGCAACTCTTTCAGCAGTTGAGGCCGGATGTGACCCTGCTCGACATTCGCATGCCCGGCGAGTCGGGGTTGGAGGTGCTGCGCCGCATCCGGCAGCTTCAGCCGGAGGCCAAAGTATTGATGCTGACCTCCTTTGACGATGAGGAATACGTGCTCACCGCTCTGCGGGAGGGAGCGCAGGGTTTTGTGCTCAAAAGCGTCTCTGATGAGATGCTGACCCAGGCCATTCACTCAGTGTGCCGGGGCGAGCGCGCCCTCAGCCCCCAAATCACCGAGCAGGTGGTGCGCCGGGCCACCTCAGCCGCACCTACACCGGTTCTAGAAACACCACCCTCTTTTTCTCCCGATGAACAACAGATTTTGCGGCTGCTGGTCGAAGGAACCAGCAATGCCGCCATCGCCACCCAACTCTACATCAGTAACACTACCCTCAAGCGCAAACTCCGCCGGCTCTTTGCCAAATTGGGGGTTCAAACTCGCTCCCAAGCTGTGGCCGAAGCGGTGCGGCGGGGGTTAGTATAAGGGAAGACTGGAAGGCTGGAAGAATAGAAGAATGATCCAACCCTCCAGCCTTCCATTAACATGGCCCATGTGGGCCACCAATCCGGCCCTGTTGGGACTTGTCTTGATTTAGCAGAATCAGTATGATTTTGCACCATTCGACATCTTTATCACGATAGCCTGAAAGGGGGAGTAGCATGGAGCTATCAGGCGTGTACAGTTTTAATGCCCCGCGCCAGGCCGTTTGGCAGGCGCTCATGGACGCTGAGGTGTTGGCCCGCATCATGCCCGGCTGTGAAAAGCTGGAGCCAAGCGGCGACAACCAATATCAGGGCGTCATCAAAATCAAGGTTGGCCCGGTACAAGGCGAGTTTCAGGGCCTGGTCCGCCTCTCCCAACTCAATCCCCCCGAATCCTATCATATCACCGTAGACGGCAAAGGCGCGCCCGGCTTTATCAAAGGCGAGGGCCAGGTTCGGCTGGAAGAGCAAGGCAGCCGCACCATCATGCACTACGCCGGCAAAGCCCAAATCGGCGGACGGATTGCCAGCGTAGGGCAGCGATTGCTCGACAGTTCCGCCAAATCCATCACCAAACAAGCCCTGGAAGGTTTAGAGCAGCAAATCCAAGCTCGGATGGGCAGCGAAGGGGGGTGATAAACTACGGGTAGTGATTTTCCCACCACCAGCCATACGGTTTACGTTGTGATCAATCTAACTTACCAGTTTTGAGCTATACATAAGTATAAAAGACAAGGAGGTCCGATATGATCCCAGGGAAATTTGAGTACTTTGCTCCACACACTCTACCCGAGGCGGTCAAGCTGCTTTCAGAAAAAGGCTATGGGGCCAAAATTTTGGCCGGGGGACAGAGCCTTATTCCGGCCATGCGCTTTCGGTTGGCCGCGCCGGAAATTTTAATTGACATCAACCGGATTGACGGCCTGAGCTACATCAAAGAAGCCAACGGCTATCTGGTCATCGGGGCGATGACCCGCGAGGCCGAATTGGATGCCTCCGACCTCATCCATCAAAAATATCCCCTGCTGGCCGATACGGCCAAAGTGATTGCCGACCCGCTGGTACGCAACATGGCTACCGTCGGCGGCAACCTGGCCCACGCCGACCCGGCCAACGACCACCCCGCCACCATGCTGGCTTACAACGCCCAAATCGTGGCCGCCGGCCCCGGCGGCGAACGTATCATCCCCATTGACGAATTTTTTGTTGACCTGTTCACCAGCAGCCTGGCTGAAAACGAAATCCTGAAAGAAATCCGCATCCCCACCCCGCCGGCTCACAGCGGCGGCGCCTACCTTAAACTTGAGCGCAAAGTGGGCGACTACGCCGTCGCAGCCGTAGCGGTGCAGCTCACCCTCGATGGCGACGCCTGCCAAGCCATCCGCATCGGCCTGACCAACGTCTCCGCCGTGCCGATGCGGGCCGCCAACGCCGAGGCTGCCCTCACCGGCCAGACCCTCAGCGACGATAATATCAAAGCCGCCGCTGCTGCCGCCGCCGCCGAGTGCGAACCTTCCGCCGATCTGCGCGGCAGCGAGGAGTATAAACGTGACATGGTGCGGGTGCTGACCATGCGGGCGATTCGCCAGGCAGTTGAGAGAGCCAAAGCAAACTAAAAGGTAAAGCGTAAAGCGTAATGACTGGCAGTTTGGGTATCTTTGCCCTCAACCCTTACGTTTTACGCAATACGCACCACGCACCACGTTTCATACCACATAAGTGTACAAAGGAGTCAACCATGGGCTATCCAATTACGGTTACGGTGAACGGGCAGCAATATTCCCAAGAAGTGGAGCCGCGCACGCTGCTGGTTCATTTTATTCGAGAAAATCTTAATTTGACCGGCACCCACATCGGCTGCGATACCACCAGTTGCGGGGCCTGTACGGTCATCATGGACGGCAAAGCCGTCAAAAGCTGCACCATTTTTGCGGTTCAGGCCAATGGTCGCACCATTGAAACCATTGAGGGACTCGCCAACGGCGGGCTGCATCCCCTGCAAGAAGGCTTTTGGGAGCAGCACGGCCTGCAGTGCGGCTACTGTACCCCCGGCATGATTATGAGCGCCAAGGCCCTTCTGGCCCAAAACCCCAACCCCACCGACGACGAAATCCGCTGGGCCATCTCCGGCAACCTGTGCCGCTGCACCGGGTATGTCAAGATTGTAGAGGCGATTCAGTACGCGGCGGAGAAGATGAGGAAAGCGTAAAACGCAAACTGACACCGTACCCGGCGTGGTATAGCCCTGCGGGTAAAGCGGAAAGCGTAAAACGTAAAGCGTAACGGCTGCTGGCATAGCTGGCTTCTCTCCCCACCCATTACGTTTTACGCAATACGCACCACGCAATCACCAGCGAGTATCGTTTATCAAAGGAGAATATCGTTATGCCATCCATCGAAGAAACCTTGCAAAATTCGGCGCAGGCACGCTCCAGCCAGGAGGTGTACCAAAAAGCCCGCACAAATGTGACCATTTCGGCCAATGTGCCGACCACCCACGAGGTGCGCGTGACCACCCCGCCCACCATCTGCGGCATGGGCCACCGCATGAAACGCAAAGAAGACCCGCGCTTTATCCAGGGCAAAGGCAACTATGTGGACGACGTCAAACTGCCCGGCATGCTCTACCTGGATATGGTGCGCAGCCCCCACGCCCACGCCAAAATCCTCAAAATTGACGCCAGCAAAGCGTTGGCTCTGCCGGGAGTGGTAGCCGTCATCACCGGCGAGGATTTGAAAAAGGCCGGCAACCTGCACTGGATGCCCACCCTCATGTCCGACACCCAGATGGTCCTGCCCATCGAAAAGGTGGTCTACTACGCCCAAGAAGTGTGCGCGGTGGTCGCTACTGACCGCTACATCGCCGCCGACGCCGTCGAGCTGGTTGAGGTGGAGTACGAGCCGCTGCCGCCGGTGATGGATCCGTACGAGGCGCTCAAAAATGAAGTCATCGTCCGCGATGATAAGGAAGAAAAGACCAACCACATCTGGCATTGGGAGGCGGGCGACAAAGAGGCCACCGACCGCGTTTTTGCGCAAGCAGCCAAAGTGGTCAAAGAAAAAATCTACCTGCCCCGTATCCACGTCGCTTCGATTGAAACCTGCGGCATGGTGGCCCACTGGGACAAAATTCGGGAGCACTTGACCATCTACATGACCTCTCAGGCCCCCCACGCCCATCGCACCGTCGTGGCCCTGGTCAGCGGGCTGCCGGAGCACAAAATCCGGATTATTTCGCCCGACATCGGCGGCGGCTTTGGCGGCAAAGTGCCGGTTTATCCCGGCTATGTCTGCACCATCGTCGCCAGCCTGGTCACGGGCAAGCCGGTCAAGTGGATTGAGGACCGCAGCGAAAATTTGCAGGCCGACAGCTTTGCCCGCGATTACCACATCGAAGCCGAGATGGCGACCGACGCCGACGGGAAGATTATCGGCCTGCGGGTCAACACGGTGGCCGATCACGGCGCGGCGGATGCGGCGGCCAATCCCTCCAAATTCCCCGCTGGGCTGTACAGCATCGCCACCGGCTCCTATGATATGCAGGCGGCGCACATTGCCGTAGACGGCGTCTACACCAACAAGCCGCCGGGGGGCGTAGCCTATCGCTGCTCGTTTCGCGTCACCGAGGCGGTCCACATGATCGAGCGCATGGCCGACCTGGTGGCCCACGAGTTGGGCCAGGATCCGGCCGAGTTCCGGCTGAAAAACTTTATCAAACCAGAGCAGTTCCCCTACAAATCACCCACCGGCTGGACCTACGACAGCGGCAACTACAGCGCGGCCCTCAAGCTGGCGATGGACATGATCGGCTACGACGAACTGCGCCAGGAGCAGGCCGAAAAACGGGCGAGAGGCGAGTTGATGGGCATCGGCATCTCCTGTTTCACCGAGGTAGTCGGAGCCGGGCCGTCCAAAGATTTCGACATTCTGGGCTTGAAGATGTTTGATAGCTGCGAGATTCGCATCCACCCCACCGGCAAAGCCATCGCCCGCATCGGGGTGCAAACACAGGGGCAGGGGCACGAAACCACTTTTGCCCAGATCATCGCCGAGGAGTTGGGCCTGCCGGCCAAAGACATCGAAGTGGAGCATGGCGACACCGACACCGCGCCTTACGGCCTGGGCACCTACGCCAGCCGTTCCACCCCCACCGCCGGAGCGGCCACGGCCATGGCTGCCCGCAAGATCAAGGCCAAAGCTAAACAGATTGCCGCCCATCTGCTGGAGGCCAACGAGGAAGACCTGGAATGGCATGTAGACCGCTTCCGGGTCAAAGGTTCGCCGGAGCAGGCCAAGACCATCCAGGAAATAGCTTTCGCTGCCTATACGAATCATCCCCAGGGCATGGAAGCCGGGCTGGAAGCGGTCAACTATTACGACCCACCCAACCTGACCTTTCCTTTTGGCAGCTACATCTGCGTGGTGGATATTGACAAAGGCACCGGCGAGGTCAAAATCCGCCGTTTTGTGGCCGTGGACGACTGCGGCCATATCATCAACCCGCTGGTGGTCGAGGGTCAGATACACGGCGGCCTGACCATGGGCCTGGCCCCGGCCATGTTCGAGGAGATTGTCTACGATGAGAATGGCCAAAATCTGAGCGGCACGTTTATGGATTACCTCCTGCCGACCGCCGTCGAGACGCCCAAGTGGGAGCTAGGCAAGACCATCACCCCCTCGCCACACCATCCGCTGGGGGCCAAAGGTGTGGGCGAGTCGCCCACGGTCGGTGCGCCGCCGGCCATCGCCAATGCGGTGGTGGATGCGCTATGGCACCTGGGCGTGCGTCACGTGGACATTCCCATCACCCCGCAAAAGGTGTGGAAGATTCTGCGGGAGCATGGGGTCACAGAGTGAGGCGATGAGGCGTTAAAGCGTGAGGCGTGAGAGGTTGTCACGCCTCACGTTTTGCTTTTAGGCGGGGTTGACATTGGCGGGGAATCAAACTACACTTGAGGGCATAATGAACAAAGATTGTAGAATGTGCTATACTTTCGGTTAAAGAGGTGTGCCATTATGAGCAATATCTTAAAACCCCGCCGAATTGAATTTGACGAGTTGTCCAAACTACTAGGGGAGTACGAACGAAAGTATAATTTCTCCACCATTGAATTTTTCCATCGTTACCTGGCTGGTGAATTGGGCGACGATGATGACCTGATGGTGTGGGCCGGGCTTTATCACTTGTACTTAACCTCACACCCGGTCCGAAAATTCATGCGTGAGGATACTCCCCTGGCTACATGAAGATTGAAGACTACTTCTCAAATCTTGAACGAGGATTGAGCCAAAACGTCAAAATTGGGTCGCCAGAGCAGCCGATTATTTGCCTGGCTTCGGATGATTACAACGGCCTTGTCCGCTGCCGGATTTTCTTTTGGGATAGCAGTTATCTCGACTTATATGAGGTGGTGAATACCGAACAGGGCTACCCGATCAAAATTCACTATGCTTACACTTATCTGCGTAGCGGCGAGCGAGTTTTTCGCTACGACAACGCTCCCCACCATCCTGAAATCCCCACCTTTCCCCACCATAAACATCTCGGACCCGCCGATACCCTCGCGGAATCGCCGGAACCTACATTGACTCAAATTCTGACCGAAATCGAGGCCATGCTCAGTTCAGGGTAATAATGTTGGTCAGCACGGGTGGCGCAAACTACCCTCCAAAATGAAAGTACCTTTACCACCCAACTTGTGTTAAAATTGATCAGCAGAAATCACTCAAAAACAGGAGGGATGGCGAATGAAACTGTTTTATGACACCGCTATTATCCGGGATTTATTGACGGCTGTTTTTAGTGACCAAGATTTAACAATTTTCTGCTATGCCCTGGCAAAAAATCTACGATCAAATGATCATATCAGTTAAAATATTGTGATCGAATTATATTTGGACGAATACTTCCCATGCAAACCCGCAAACTTGGCTATAGCGACTTATATCTGACCACCATCGGCCTGGGAGCCTGGGCGATGGGCGGCGATTGGGCCTTTGGCTGGGGGCCGCAGGATGACGCCGACTCTATCGCCGCCATTCAGCGCGCCCTGGAGTTGGGCGTTAATTGGATTGACACCGCCCCCATTTACGGCCTGGGCCATTCCGAGGAGGTGGTGGGCAAAGCCATCGCCGGGCGGCGGGAGGAGGTCATCATCGCCACCAAGTGCGGCCGGGCCTGGGATGAGCAGGGTAACCCGCTGGGGCTGCTCAAAGCCGAGGCCATTCGCCGCGAGGTTGAGGCCAGCCTGCGCCGCCTCAAGATTGAGACCATTGACCTGTACCAAATCCACTGGCCTCAGCCGGATGAGGATATCGAAGAGGGCTGGGGGGCGATGGCCGAGTTGGTGCGGGCGGGCAAGGTGCGCTACATCGGGGTGTCAAACTTTAGCGTGGCCCAACTCCAACGCCTCCAGCCGATTCACCCGGTTGCCTCTTTGCAGCCGCCCTACAGTATGATCCGGCGCGAGGTTGAAGCCGAAACGCTGGCTTACTGCGCCGCCCAGCACATCGGCGTGCTGGCCTACAGCCCCATGCAGGCCGGATTGCTGACCGGCCGCTTTAGCCGGGAAAAGCTGGCCCACATGGCCCCCGGCGACTGGCGCCGGCGCAACCCCTATTTTCAGGAACCCTCCCTCAGCGCCACCCTGAAGCTGGTTGAGCAACTTCGCCCGCTGGCCGAGCGGCGTGGTCGCAACGTGGCCCAACTGGCCCTGGCCTGGGTGCTGCGCCGCCCGGAACTCACCGCCGCCATTGCCGGGGCGCGCACCCCCGGCCAGATTGAAGAAACCGCCCCGGCCGGGGATTGGGTGTTGTCAGAGGAGGAGGTTGCAGAGATTGAGTCGCTCCTGGCGGAGCGAGAACGGGGCTTAAACAGCTATTAAGGAATGAGAATTAATTAAGTTGCACATGTCATTGCGAGCAAAGCGAAGCAATCCCCATATACGGGCCGGAGATTGCTTCGTCGTTCCTCCTCGCAATGACAAATGCCCAAGTTATTAAATTTCCATTCCTAAGCCGCTTTGGGGATATTGAATTTATGTTCAAAGGTTTCACTCAAACCCAAATTGATACCCCGGATGCCGCGATTAACCTCGTCTACGGCGGCGAGGGGCCGCCGGTGCTGTTATTGCACGGCTATCCCCAAACCCACGCCATGTGGCATCGAGTTGCCCCCCAACTGGCCGAGCAGTTCACCGTCGTGATCCCGGACTTGCGGGGCTATGGCGATAGTTCCAAACCCTTTGGTCAGCCTGACCACAGCACCTACTCCAAGCGAGCCATGGCCCAAGACCAGCTTGGGGTGATGTCGGCCCTGGGATTTGAGCGGTTTGCCGTAGTGGGTCACGACCGCGGGGCGCGGGTAGGGCATCGCCTGGCCCTGGATGCCCCGGAACGGGTAACCAAGTTGGCGGTGCTGGATATTGCGCCCACCTATCACGTCTTCAAAACCGTTGACCAATTGATGGCGACCACTTATTACCACTGGTTCTTCTTTGTCCAACCCTATGATCTGCCGGAGCGCTTGATTGGGGCCGACCCCCTGTTTTATCTGCACTGGCTGTTGGGCAAGCTGGGCGGCGGCTTGCATCTCTTTGCCCCGGAAGCTCTGGCCCAATACGAACGCTGTTTTCAAAACCCAGCGATGATCCACGCCAGTTGTGAGGATTATCGCGCCGCGGCCTCGATTGATCTGGTTCACGACGAAGCCGACCGGCAGCGCCGGCTCACCTGCCCGGTGTTGGCGCTGTGGGGTGAAAAAGCCTTTGTCCATCGAGCCTACGATGTGCTGGCGGTGTGGCAAGATTATGCGCAGCATGTGAGCGGCAAAGCCCTGCCGTCGGGCCACTTTTTGCCGGAGGAATGTCCGGCAGAGACCACCACGGAGTTGCTGGCTTTTTTACGGTAATTGGTAATTAGGGATTGGTAATTACTAATTACCAATTACTATAAAGGAGATTTTCAATGGCTGAAGTCTACTACACCAAGTTGACCCCGCAAAGCTTTCTGGAGCGCAGCGCCTACGTGTTCCGGGAGAAAACGGCCATTGTTTACGGCGACCGGCGCACCGGCTACCCGGAGTTTGCGGCCCGAGTCAACCGATTGGCCAGCGCCCTGCGCGGCTGGGGCCTGCAACGATTGGAACGAGTCGCTTTCCTCTGCCCCAACATCCCGCCGCTGCTGGAAGCCCACTTTGGCGTGCCGCTGGCCGGGGGTGCGCTGGTCGCCATCAATACCCGTCTCTCCTCCGATGAGATTGTCTACATCCTCAACCATTCCGAGTCTCGCCTTTTGTTTGTGGACACGGAGTTGGCCTCGCTGGTGGCGGGCCGGGAGCAAGAGCTGCAAACGGTGCAGCGCATCATCACCATTGTGGATGAGCAGGCCGGCGCGCCGGGCCAACGATTGGACGGCCCTACCTATGAGGAGTTTTTGGCCGGCGGCCAGCCGGAGCCGCTCGAATCCTGGCTGGAAGATGAAAATGATATGATTTCTATCAACTACACCAGCGGCACTACCGGCCACCCCAAAGGGGTGATGTACACCCATCGTGGGGCTTACCTCAACGCCCTGGGCGAAGGGCTGGAACTGGGGCTGGACAGCCGCAGCAATTACCTGTGGACTCTGCCGATGTTCCACTGCAACGGCTGGTGCTTCCCCTGGGCGGTGGCGGCGGTCGGGGCGACCCACGTGTGCCTGCGCAAGTTTGACCCGGCGACGACGATTGACCTCATCATGCGGGAGGAAATCAGCCATTTCTGCGGCGCGCCGACGGTGCTGATTATGCTGGTCAACGACCCGGCCATCAAAAGGCT
>CAZDMM010000083.1:0-15478 GCA_964505845.1 uncultured Caldilineaceae bacterium | reverse complement strand
GGCGCAAAGCACCCTCGCAATGACATGTTCCGGCATGGCCGCCAACTGCTCTGCCAGCCGGTCGGGATTGTTTTGGGCGCAAAGCACCCTCGCAATGACATGCCTGAGCAGTTACAAGCTGGCGCGTAAAGCTGTGTTATGGGGGCTAGTTTTGCTTCTTGTCACCTTAACGTCGCCTCATTGCCTCCCCCCTGCCCTGGCCCAATCGCCGGTGACGCCCACCCAGGCCATGGCCCTGGCCAACCAAAATTATGAAGCCGGCAAATACGCCGAGGCCGTCGCCATTTACGAGGCCATCGTGGACTCCGGTTTGCACAACAGCGTGGTTTATTATAACCTGGGAAATGCTTATTTTAAGCAGGGCGACCTGGGCCGGGCCATCCTCAACTATCGCCGCGCTCACCTGCTTGATCCGCGTGACCCCGACGTGGCTGCGAATCTGAGCATAGCCCGCGCCCAAACCACTGATAAATTGGAAGCCCCTGCCGCCGGAACCTGGGCCAATGTGGTTCAATTTATGGAAGAGTGGCTTACCCTGCGAGAAGCCACCTTGGTGGCCTTGATGTTGTGGTTGGTGATATGTATTTTGATGATTTTGGCGATTTTGAAACCGACCCTGCGTCGGTGGTTGTTGATGGCCGGCGGCGGAGTGGCCCTCTTTTTAGCCATCGGCCTCCTTTCCATCACCAATCGCGCCTATGCTGAACAAAACACGCCGTCGGCGGTGATCGTGGCTAAAGAGGTGGATGTGACCAGCGGCCCCGGCGGGGCGGGCCAATATTTGGTGGAGTTCAATCTCCACGCCGGGGCCGAGGTGCGGGTGCTGGAGAGTCGCTCCGGCTGGCAGCGCATCACCCTCCCCGGTGATTTACAGGGCTGGGTTCCCGATGAGGCGGTGGAGTTGGTTAGCAAATTATAAAATTACCCCTTGACCCACTTCGAGCATGTGGCGGATTGGGTCATAATCGTGATCTTGCACACTCGCAAAGCGGCCCACCTGCCCCGCCGCCAGAACCGCCGCCCCCTGTGAATCATGATGCATCGTGGTCAATATCTCACGCAGCGTGGCCCGCAATTCCGGAGTCACGCTTTTTTTGATGACCCAGGGCGGAACCGGGCTGGGACCGAATACTTCAATCACCCGCAGTTGGCTGCGCAGGGCCGGGTCGCGTTCAAGCAGCAATTCCAGCACGGTGCTGTCAATGGCCGTGCCGTCAACTTCCCCGGCTAAAATCATCTGCACGCTGGTTTGGTGCGCCCCAGACTCGATAACTTCACCAAAGAAATTCGCCTGCAGGTTCAGCCGGGCCAAATGGTAGCGGGTAACGTGGTAGCCGGAGTGGGAGTTGCGCTCGTTGATGGCCCAACGTTGGCCCTGCAAATCGGCCAGGGTATGGAAAGGGCTGTCGGCCCGCACGACCACATCGGAGAAATAAATGGGCCGGTTTTGATAACGTGGCCCGGCGGGAACCGGCGCGACCAGCAGTTCTATATCGGTATCCGGCCGGTCGGCCCGCCAAACATAGGGCACGCCGCACAGCCAGCAAATTTGAATTGCCCCGGCGTCAAAGGAGTGCAGCCGTTCCGGCCAGGAGATGTCAGCCACAAAGCGCAAGTCGAGTTGCAGCTTGTTTGATACATAAGCGGCAACCCCCTGAACAAACGGCTCCGCAACCGGAGCCTGGCAGGTAGTGAGGTGGATAGTATCCATTGCTATCAACCAAGAATATCATTGCCACGAATTAACACAAATTAGCACAAATGAAGTAAAAATTAGTGAAATTTGCGTTAATTCGTGGCAGTTTCCTTGAGGCAGACCGGCGCCTCTCATTCCAAATCCAACTTGATATGCAAATCCTGCAACTGTCGCTCGTAGACGGTGGTGGGTGCGCCGGCCATCAAATCTATGGCGGCCTGGCTCTTGGGGAAGGCGATGACTTCGCGGATGTTGGGTTCGCCGGCCAGCAGCATCACCAGGCGGTCAATGCCGGGGGCGATGCCGCCGTGCGGCGGGGTGCCGTACTCAAAGGCTTCGACCATGTGCCCAAACTGCTGCTTGGCGTCCTCCATCTCCAGCCCAATCAAGCCAAAAACCTTTTCTTGCAGCTCGCGCTGGTGAATCCGGATGCTGCCGCCGGCAATTTCGTAGCCGTTCAAAACCAGGTCGTACTGCTTGCCGCGCGCCTGGCCGGGGTCGGTGTCGAGCAGGGCCACGTCCTCGTTCATAGGAGCGGTGAAGAGGTGATGGCTGGGATCCCAGCGTTTTTCTTCCTCATTCCAAACCAGGAAGGGGAAGTCAATCACCCAGCAGAAGGCCAGCACGTTGGGATCAAACAGCCCCAGGCGCTGTCCCAACTCTACCCGCAGCCGCCCCAACGATTCGTTGGTGATGGCCGGTTTATCGGCCACAAAGAGCAGTAAATCGCCCGGCCGGCCCTGCAACTGTTTGATAATCTGGGCTGTTTCTTCGGGCGATAAAAACTTTCCAAACGAGGAACGGCCTGCCCCCGTCCCCTGTCCTCCGTCCCCGGCTTCTACCGCCAGATAAGCCAACCCCTTAGCCCCGAAATCCTTTACAAAATCGGTCAATTCGTCCAACTGCTTGCGGCTGTAATGACCCTGGCCTTTGACATTCATTCCTTTGACCAGTCCTCCGGCAGCGGCGGTATCGCTGAATACTTTGAAGCCGCTGGTGGCGGCCAGGGAGGTCAGGTCAACCAGTTCCATGCCAAAGCGGATGTCGGGATTATCCCGGCCAAAGCGAGCCATGGCCTCGGTATAGCTGAGGCGCGGAAAAGGTTTGTGGAGGATTTGTTTCGTGGTGTTATTTTCCACAATACCGATCATTAGCCGCTCGATCAGGGCCATCACGTCTTCGCGGTCTACAAAGCTCATTTCCATATCCAGTTGGGTGAACTCCGGCTGGCGGTCGCCGCGCTGATCCTCATCCCGGAAGCAGCGGGCAATCTGAAAATAGCGGTCAAACCCGGCCACCATAAGCAACTGCTTGAGCTGCTGCGGGCTTTGAGGTAAAGCATAAAATTTGCCGGGGTGGACGCGGCTGGGCACCAGGTAATCGCGCGCCCCTTCGGGGGTGGTTTTGAAGAGGATGGGGGTTTCCACCTCGATAAAGCCCTCTTCGGCCAGGAAGTTGCGGATGTAGCGCACCACGTTGTGTCGCAATACCAGGTTATCCTTCATGCGCTGGCGGCGCAAATCCAGGTAGCGATAGCGCAGGCGCAGGGCTTCATCCACCGGCGTTTCTTTGTTGATGTCAAAAGGCGGGGTTTTGGCCTTGTTGAGGATGTTCAGGCTGTGAGCCTCAACCTCGATGTCGCCGGTAGCCAGGCCGGGGTTTTCTTGACCGGCCGGGCGAGCGCGCACCAGCCCGGTCACCTGGATGACGTATTCATTGCGGAGCGCGCCGGCGGTTTCGAGCATGGCGCCGTCAACGGCCGGGTCAAACACAATCTGGGTCAAGCCCCACCGGTCGCGCAAATCAATAAAAATCAACCCGCCGTGGTCGCGCCGCCGGTGAACCCAGCCCGCCAGCGTTACGGTCTGGCCCGTCTGCTCACGCCGAAGTTGATTGCAGGTATGTGTTCTTAGCATAGTTTCTCTTTTCCAACCTTAAATAAAAATTTGGGCAGGCGGCCGCCTGCCCCAAGCTATTCAGTGGGGATTTTAGCACAAAAGGCGGAAATAGGAAAAGGTGAATTACTGTAGGGGCAGCCCTTGCGGCTGTCCAGAAAGTTTGGCGGGGATTGGGAGATGAGGGGATAAAACGCAAAGGAAAAATCCTCTAACATCTGCGCTTGCCGCCAGAGGGTTGCGCTGTTCAGGGGTTATGGGATGATGGCGGGCAGTGGGCCGGCTGCGCCTGGCACAGCCGGGTAAGCGCCGTCCGGGCCGAGTCGAGGTAAGGGTCGTCAGCCAGGAGTAAAGTGTAAACCCGGCCGGCTTCACTCCAGCGATTTTGTTTTTGGTAGAGGCCGGCCAGGGCCAGCCAGGCTCGCGCCGCCGACTCGCCGGGGCCGATTTTGGGCAGGGCCGGCAGGGGCAGCAGCGGGGCTAACTGGCGATACATAGCGACCGAATAATCCAGCGAGAAGCTTGGCGACGGGTAGCCGCGCCAATAGGCGGCTTCGGCGGCGGGGAAATTTTGCTGCGTTTCCCGGATTCGCCCCAAAATGTAATAGGCCTGGCTGTCATTGGGGTTGAGAAAGAGGCTATATTTGGCGGCTGTTTCTGCTTGTGCCAATTGACCCAGCTCAAACAGGACTTCGGCCTGTAACGCCGGGGCGCTGCTGTCGGTTGGCTCCTTTTGGCCGGCCTGCCGGGTATGCTCCAAAGCGGCGGGCAGATTTTGTTGGGCCAGGGCTAACCGGGCGCTCAATAAATCATAAGTGTACCCGTTACGGTTCTCTTGGGGCAGGTTTCTCAGGCTGGTTTCAGCCTGGGCCAGGTTGCCGCGCTGTAAATTATATTCAAAATCCAGCCTCACCTGTTCCGGCGGCGGCAAATTTTGTTTGGCTCCGGCCAAAACAGCCGCAAAATTGTTTTTGCGCCAGGGTGTGGCCTGCCAAAAGCTGCTGCCCAACCAGGTGATATTGTTTTGCAGAGCCTGAGCGTAGGCCGCGACAGCCTGAGCCGTGTTGCCGGTTTCTTCTGCGTAGAAGCCGCGCGCCAGCCAGAATTGGGGGCTGGTAGGCGTCAAGCGGGTGGCCGCGACGACATGCTCCAACGCCGCCTCACGCTGCCCCAGATTCCACTCGACGGCGGCTAAATTGGCGTAATTGAGGCCGTAGGTGGCTTCGAGGGCCAGCGTGTGTTGGTAAACGGTTTGGGCTGTTTCAAAATCCGGCGAGGTGAGTTGGGCCAACTGCTCGGCCAGCTCAAATCCATACAGGGCCAGGTGAGGGTCTAACTGGTGGGCTTCATTGAAAGCAGCCATGGCCTGCGCTCGTTCATTGCGGGTGGCAGCCGTCCGCGCCTGTTCCGCCAGACTCCTGGGCCAGGCAAAATAGGTCACGAGGACAGCGCAGCCGAGCCAGAGCGTCGCCAGAACCAGGCCGTTGATGACACTCAACCGCAGCCGGGGAGCGGGTGCAGGTGCAATCAGGTATGCGGTCAAGATGATGACCGGCAGGGCAACAGGCCATGCGCCAAAGGTTTCAAACAAACCCTGGGCCAAAAAGCCGGCCAGTCCGGCCGCGCAGCCGGCCCGGCGCCACCAGTGGGGTGAAAAGGAGGCTTCGCTGTGGAGCGTTTTCCAGCCAGCTCGGCCCGCCGAGGCCAGCAGCCAGGCCCCGGCTAGCACGCCTAGAGTTCCCACCTCGGCCAGTTGGTGCAGATAGAGGCTGTGGGCGGTAACGTATCTATCGGCGATGCTGGGGGCCAGCGGGCTAAAACGCCAGCCCCAGCGAAACAAACCCGGCCCGATACCCACCAGGGGATATTGTTGGTAAAGGTACAGGGCAGCTTGCCACAAAGCCAGCCGGATGGCGTCGCCGGAAACGCGCTGGCTGCCTATGGTCCATACCAGGAGCGCCAGGAGCGCCAGCAGCAGGCTCAGACCCAGACCAACGGCGGCAAACAAAACCGATCGCTGCCGGGGGAGGAGTGATCGGCTGCGGCGCTGTGCCCATAAACCCAGCAGGACGCTCAGGCCCACCCCCAGGCCAATCAGCCCGCTGCGAGAGAAGGTGCTGACAAACACAACCAGGCCGGCGCACAGAAAAAGCGCCACGATGAAGCGGTCGGCGGGGTGGCGGGTGATGATGAGTTGGGTAGCTGCCAGCGGCAGCACCAGCACCAGGTAAGCCGATAAAACCACCGGGTTGTTGAGGGTAAAATTAAGGCGATACCAGGTTGGCGGGATGGGCTGCGCCAGCCCGCCCAATTGCCACCAGCCCTGGGCAAAGCCCGGCAAAAAAGGCAGGCCAAAGTACCAGGTGGCTAATTCAAACCAGCCCATGATGACCACAACGCCCGTGACCAGCAGCAGCGCCCGGCGCAGCGGGTCGGCCCAACCGCTCCGCATCAATTTTACAACTAGATAGAAGGCCAGAATCTGACTCAGCCAGGGAAAGAGAGCTTCCAGGGCCAGGCGCGGCCAGGCCGAAAGCAGGGTTGAGAGGGCCATCACCAAGCCCAGCCCCAGCAGCGGCCCATCGAGTGGGGTAGCCGGCCAGCTTTTGGAGCGCAGGGCCGGCCAGAGGAGGGTCACAATGAAAAGGCTGAGGATTAAAATGTGGGTGACAAGCCACACGGGAAAGTAAATGGTGCTGTAGAGGTCGCCCAGAAAAACGCCATAGCCGATGATGAACAGGCTGAGGAAGAGCCGGCGCGATGAGGGGGAACGGGTCGAATTGGTTGATGTCATGACCAGAGCGGGTCTTTGATGAGCATGAGCAGGGTTAGGAGCCACAGGAAACTGTAGTTTAAGGCGCGCCACGATTTTTGGCGGGCGCTGTACAGGATCAGAAAAGCGACCAGCGGCACGCCAAAACGCAGCATGGCTAACGGCTCTCGAAAGGTGGAACTGGGCAAGAACAGAATAATCAAGGCGTTGAGCGCCAAAACTAACACCCAGGGATGTCGCTGCCCGGCCAGTGCATCCTTAAAGGTGGCGTAAATGGCCCACAGCGCCGGCAAAAGCATGGTTGGCCCCAACAGCAGGGCCAGAACCCAAAAGGCGCTCCAACTAATCTCCGTCACCCGGAACAAGCCGCCCAAAGGGATGATTTCAAAGGGCGTGGCCCCGGCGCCGCCGGAACCGACGCCAAATTGTCCCAGCCACCAGTAGAGAAAAAGCTGGTAAAGGCTAAAAGGTATTATCAAAATGGCCGCAAAGAGGGCGCTTTTTTTGATTTGACGTTGGCTGAACAGGTGCAGCACATAAGCTAAACCGGCCAGTAGCATGGTTTCTTTGGTGAAGACGGCCAGGGAAAAACACGCTGCGCTCCACAGCCACATGCCTGGTTTAGCCTCTGTTTGGCGCTCAAACAGCCACATGCCCAGCAAGGCCAGGGCCAGCGCGATGGGTTCGGGCAGGTCTACCCGCAGGGAGAGAAGCTGTCCGGCGTATAGACCGACCGGCAGGGCATGCCAGGTATTGACCCGGCAGAGCGCCAGTAATCGCTCGGTGAGCCACACCCCGCCCACCAGCCCGGCCAGGTTGAGCGCGACCAGCAGCCACGGAATGAGCGCCGCGCTGCCCAGGGATAGCACCCGCGCCAGGAGCGGGTACAAGATGCGCTGAAAGCGATAAGCCGGCACATCAATTTTGGCGGGAGCGGCGGCAGGGTCTGCGGCGATGTAATAAAAAAACTGGCCGTCGTAGCCTTCGCTACCGTTGGGATCGTTTTGGGAAAAACGGGTGCCGATTTCCGCAAAAACCAGCGGGTCGCCGCCGCCCAGAGACAAAATCCAGCCGAGGTAGAGCAGGCTCACCAGGAGGGTGATAGTCCAGGGTTTGATCAGGGTAGGCGTCATTGGGGTTGCCTGAAAGGATTCGCTCCACGATTTTAACATTTCCGCCGGGCCGGTCGCAATAGCCGGTCTGTCCTATGGTAAAATCACTTTAAAAATTTTTACCACCTCATTCTCATAGACCAGCTTTAAATAGGCAGCCTGGCCGGGCGAAAACGCACCTGTGGCCCGTTCGGCCGGGCCGTAATAGAGATAGTTGACCCCGTATTTCTGTAACAACCCGCGCCGCCACTCATCCGAGGTAGCGCTATCAAAAAAAGTTTTGACTAATTTTCGTTTCTCGTCGGAGTTGACGGTTTCCGGGCCGTGCCCCACAAAGACGCGCACAGTGGCTACCGTAGGCAGATAATTGCCGGTGGGATAAGCCGCCAGAACTACACCCGCTCCCTCCTGTTGGCCCAACCAGGCCGCCGCCGCCGCCTCACCCGCCGGGATAAAAACGGCCTCCGGCTGCCGGTCGATGGTGACAAAGGAGCCAACCAGCAGCAGTACATTGGTAAGCGACATCAGCAGCAGCGCCAGCGCCAAAAAGAGGCCGCACCGGTATTTGAAGGGAGGGTGTTCCAGCAGCCAGGCCAATCCCAGGGCAGCCAGCAGGGCCAGCGGGGCCTGGTAGCCATCCAAAAAGCGGCGCTGCAAGGCCAGCGGCGCGTACAGCAAGAGCGGCACACTGAGGATCCAGATGCGCACAAACAGAAAGTTGTCGTCGCTGCGCCGGCGGCTGACCCACAGGCCGAGCAAAGCTAAGGCCAGGGTCAAACCAAAGCCCAACAAGTAATGCAGGGGTACGGGCGAATAGGTCAGGCTTTGTTCGCGCCAGGCCACAAAGGCAAAATTGGCCTGAAAAACCCAGCCCACGTACAGCAAATAGGGCAGCGAGGGCAGCGTGACCAGCAGCAGACGGATTGCCTGCCTCCAGGGGTAGCGAACCCCAATTTGTGGAACAGCCTTTTTAGGCTGTTCGGACAGGCTTTTTAGCCTATCCCACTCTCCGAAAATTGGGGACGTACCATGCTGCCAGAACTGCCACAGCAGGTACAGCCCAAACACTGTGCCGATAATCGGCAGGGTGTAGGGATGGATCAGGCTGACCGCCAGGCCGCACCCGGCCGCCGCCAGGCCGCCAAGTTTTCGGCCTGTCTGCATAAAATCGAGGCAGGCGACGCTGAATAGCAGCAACAACCCCTGGGCTAAAGGCAAATGGGGAAAGGTCAAGGCGGCCAAAAAAAAGGAGGCATCCGGTACCCACAAATCCACCGGCATCTGCCCCAATTGGGCCGAGCCGCCCAAAACCAGCCACAGCCAGCCCAACCCGCCGCTAAAACCCAAAATCAAAAAGGCGATTTGTCGCACCCGGGTATGTGGAGTGAAGCAGGCCATAAAATAGTATGAGGCCAGCAGGCTCAAGGGAATAGTGGCGGCTTTGCTGAGGTGCAGCATGACCACGTTGGGCAGGTTCAGCAGGCCGGCCAGCTTGCCCAACAGCAGGTAATAGCTGAAGAATAGCTCGCCGCGATGAGGCTCCGGGGTGTAGGCCAGGTAAAAGAGCCAATAGCCGGCGCGCCCCTCTTGCATCTTGGCGGCGTAGGAATTGCCATCTTCCAGGCCGATGGTAAAACCGCTAAATTGATGGGTGGGGCCGGACGCCAACGCGCCATACAGATACGGCGCGAGCGCCAGGAGGGTTATCACCACGCTCCAGGCGGCGGCCCACAGCCACTCGCGGTGCTGAATAGTCGGCATAAGCTTTGTCACCGAAATGCTGGCTCAGTGCGCCAGAAATTTAAGGCCAGGACGCCAAGACGCAAAGGAGGGTAAATGATCATGGATTGATTTGCTTCTTTGCGTTTCTGCGTCTTTGCGTTGAGTTTTTTGCTCCGCTGGTGCAGGTCAGGGCAGTTGGACGCGATACAAGGCGCTGTCGCCTTGAGCAAAAGCCTGGGTCAAATAGGGTTTAGTTTCAGCCCGGAAGGGTGTGGCTGCTTCTTGCTGTCCCACAAAAACCCAGGTGATGCCGTTTTCTTGTAAAAAACTTTGCCTCTCCCGGTCCGACCACTGATTGCCAAAAAAAGCTTCGCTCTGGGCCACCTTTTTTTGATAATCAATCGTCTCGTACAGGTGGCCCACATACACATGCAGGTTGGCCTGAGCGGGCAGATAGTTGCCGCTCCAGTTGAGGCACAGAACCACGTCGTCGGGTTGGCTGTGCTGGTCGAGCCAGCGCATCACGGCCACGTCGTCCTGAGTATAAAACCAGGGCGCTTCGGGCACGCTGACCCGCCACAAGGCGCTGGCCAGCATGAGCCAGTTGCTCAACGACAAAACGAGCAGCACCGGCAGCCATACCCTGGTACTGAGCCGGCCGGTGCTGGCGGTCGCCACTAGCCCTAACCCGTGCGCGGCTAACATGGCGATGGGGATATGCAAGCCCTCCGAAAAGCGCACCTGAATCGCTTCCAGGGGCGGAATGGGGGCAAACATCAGCACAAAAATACTGACCACCCAGCCCACCAACACCTGCGCCTGCCGCTGGGAGTCGGGCCGGTGGGGTCTAAAAAGCGCCCAGCCGCCGATGAGCGCCAAAAGGAGCAAAAAGCCATAGCCCACCATGAAGGTGTGGAGCGGCGGCGTCGGTGGGGGGGCCTGGGTTTGCCACAAACGCCAGACCCCCTCCAGCGTGTAAAGGTTGACATTGTGCCAAAAGGCCGGCAGGCAGATCAAGCCACTGAGGGCCGGGTAGCGCAGCTCCGGCCACGACCACCAACGGTGCAGCCCCCAACCGAGCGCAAAATAAACCGCCAGGGTTGCGCCGCTGATGACAATATCATAGGGGTGCAGAAACAGCAAGAGGGTTTGCCCCAGGCCGCACAGAACGGCATAGCGCCAGGAGCGCCGCTGCAGGGCCAGCATACCCCCCATGATACTCAACACCAGCACCGCCGTAGATAGGGGAAAGTGGGGATTCGCCAGCAGGGTGGCAAAGGTGATGGATTCCGGCACTTTCAGATCGGTGCTGGCGACGTTAAAAAAGACCAGCAGCCAGCCCAGGCCGGAGGAGAAAGCGACCAGCAGGAAGGCCAGGCGGCGCCGGGCAACCTCTGCCCAAAACATGGCGCTAAAGAGATACACCACCAGCAGCAGCAGCCAGCTATTAATCGCCCGGAACAGTTGAAAGGCGACGCTCAACGGCAGGTTGAGCCAGCGGGTCAGGTGGCCCAGGGCCAGATAGTAGGGGTGCAGCAGCACCGGCTGGTGCGGCTCGGAGGTGTAGCCGATAGAAAACAACCATTGCCCGGCGGCTCCCTGCTTCATCTTGTTGAGATAGGTGTTGCCGTCGGCGGGGCTGAGCACCTGGCCGGTGTAATACATCCCCGGCGGGGTGCGCGTCCAGGCCCACAGGGCCGGCAGGCTGGTCAGCAGAACAATCCCCACCGACCAGGCTAACAGCCAGCGCCACTCAGGTTTAGAAATTGTTGCTACCATTTCGTTTGCCAGCGTTTAAACAGCATGACACTCCCCAACACAAGCAACCCCAGGGTTGTGATGCCGGAAATCCACCCCCCTACGGTAACACTCCAGGGGCGATAAACCAGGCTGACGTGGTACTGGCCCGGCCGGGCCAGATAGACTCCCCGCAGCAGCCCGTTGACCTTTTCCACCGGCTGGGATGCGCCGTTGACCTGCGCCTGCCAGCCCGGATACCACAACTCGCTCACCACCAGCCAGCCCGGCTGGTCAATTTTTGTTTCAATCTCAATTTGATTGGCCGAATAAAAAGTAATCTCGGAGGTTGAACGTTGAACGTTCAACGTTAAACGTTCAACGTTAGCGTTGTTTTCTATGATGACGACATTATCCAGATTTGGCTGCGACTCCAACTGGCTTAACCAATCGGACTCGGCGGGGATGGCTTGATGCGCTACCCAGGCGCGAGGTAATGCCTGCTCGTTGCGATAAATATAAGTTTGGTTTATTTCTTTTTCCAGGGTTAGGCCCGGCCAATCCATCGGAAAAGCCGAAACCAGGTAGGCCACGTTGAGCAGCCCCAGCAGCTTTAAATCCGGTTTGACCTCGCGCAGGGCCGATTCCAGCGGCCCGTTGAAAACCGGGATGGTGACGCTGAAACCGGCGTCGTGATAGCCCCCGGCGCGGGCCATGAATTGGTCATAAGCAGCCAGATGCACCGGCTCCACCCCGTCGGCCAACTGTAACTGGTAGGCTACAGCCGTTTGCACCGGCAGGCTGTAGCTGGGGGAGTAAACCCGAAAATAACCGGGCTGCTCGGCCAGATATTCGGCGGCGGGGCGGCCGGGCGCCAGGGCCTCATCCAGGGAAATGAAGCGAAGCAGCGAGGCGTCGAACCAGGCCAGATCGAAAAAGAGCAGCAACCCTAACAGGGCTAGAGCTATTTGGGCTGAGAGGGTGCGCTGCACCCGCAGCAAAATCACCACCAGGCCGGCCGGAATGAACAGGGCCAAAGCTATCGCGCCGCGCCACACCGAGTAAGTCTGTCCGGCTATCACCGCCAGCCCCACCCCGGCCAGTAAAAACAGTGGCGCCAGGGCCAGGGTCAGCCGGGTGAGCCAGCCTTTGGCTGCCGGCGACCAAGCCGTCTGGCGCAGTCGCTCCGCCCCAAAGCCGACCAGGATGGCCAGGGTCAGGCCGCCCACAAAAAAGATGCGGGCCGGCGTCCGCACCCAGCGAAAGCCGGGCGCCACGTAATAGAACAGGGCGTGCAAGGGATTTTCCGGCCCCAGGGCAAAAAGCAGAGCAAAGACAAAGACCAGCCCGTAAAACCAACTCCAGCGGTTGGTGCGGGTCAGGCCAAAAGGGGCCAGCAGCAAGGCGACCAGCCCGGTATAGATCACATACTCGTGGCCGGCCTGGGCCGCCGGTAGCAGCAAGCCCACCAGCAGTTGGGGCAGTGAGAGCGACAAGGCTTCGGCCTGGCTCAGGCTGAGGGAGCGGTTGCTGAGTCCGGCCAGCTCTTGCAGCGGCAACAGTTGGACCGCACCCAATGCCGCAGCCACGAGCAGGATGATCAGGAGAAGGGCGAGTGAGAGGAGGAGGCGTGGTACATAGTGCGTAGTGCGTGGTGCGTGACACCTGACACTTGACACTTGACACTTGACACTTGAGGCGTGCCAGAGGATGATTGCCAGCAGCAAATAGACGCTGTAAATCACCGGCAGAGAGTGGGTGAGGATTTGCATAGCCAGTGATACAGCGGTGAGGAAAATGAGCAGGGGAGCAGGGGAGCGGAGGAGAAAGAATCGCCCCTGCTCCCCTGCTCCTCTGCTCCCCCGCTCGATTAGCAGATGCACCCCCAGCACCGCCCACGGCATCCAGGCGATGGCGGCGACCATGCTGACGTGTCCACCGGCCAGGTGAGCCAGCCATTTGCCGTTGAGGGCAAAGGTGAGTCCGCCCAAAAGGGAGGCCAAGGCTGACAACTTGAAGTTTTCGCGTAATAAAAGATATATCCCCAAACCCCCCAGAAAAAGATGAAGCACAAAAAATAGATTGAAGATTGGTTCCGGGGGGAAAAATAAAAAAAGCCAGGCCGGGGGATAAAAAAGCATGGCCAGTTGGTTGGCGGCCAGAGGCATGCCGCTGAGGATGAGAGGACTCCAATAGGGGAGGCCCTGACCGGCCTGCCAGCTTTCGGCCATGAGCCGAACTTTGGGCCAGTGAATGACCATCGTATCTGAAAAAGGGCTGAAGGTGGGGAACAAAACAGCCTCGGGCCGCAGCAGAGCCGGCCAGAAGAGGGCAAGGACAGCAGGTATGAGTACGAGCCAGGGCAGCCAGGTTTTTATTTTATGAGGCATCTTAGGGTGGTGGAGTAGGATCGAGGTGTTGCTGGGCGAGTTCCAAAAATTGCTCGGCGCGGGTGATTTGTAATCGTGCTTCGGCGCTGTCTACCGGCTTAGTAGTATAGTCACCCACATGCCGGACCTTCATCGCTTCAATCAGATATTGATGAAACTCGATGGGTACCTGGCCTGTCTTGGCCAAGTGCTGGCCAAACAGAGCCACAACCGTCGAGTGTTTAGAAAAAGTGAAGCCTTGACCCAAAAGAAGGGCGCTGGCGACATAGAACATGGCATAGTAGGCGCGGGAGGTAGCAAAATCATAAAAGCCTTGATCGGCCAACAACCTGGCCGCTTTCAAACTATCATTTGCCTTACCCAGTAAAGCCAATTGCTCAGGCGTCATCAACGGACTCCTTTGCGATGAGTCTCCACTCCCCTTAGTTCCAGTTAGATAGTCTCCACGATTTTTTCGAAGCTTGTATTGTGTTAGCGGTGAGTCTGCTTGAGATGAAGACCAGGCAGTAATACCTTCTCGGCGTACATTGATAAGCAAGGGACTCTGTTCGCGCTCATACTGTTCAGAGGAGATAAAGACACACGAAACAACCTCATCATACGCTAACGATAACTCAGCCACACTTTTGCCGGTGCGGTGAATCTCCTCAAAAGGATTGACCGGCCCTTCCAGCACGACTAACACATCAATGTCAGACCCCGGTTTAGCGTCTCCACGAGCTTGAGAGCCATACAGAATCAGGCGGATGAGACGCAGGCCATAAAGAGCCTGCAAGCGGCGGCTCAACTCAGTTAAGATTATCTTGAACTTCTCATCCATTTTTCTATCAGGCTACCCTACCCCTGATTATAACCAGTTAGCCCATAGGAGACAAGCTATCACTTTTTCAAGTAAGGATCATAGCTTGTCAGGGCTGCTTGAACCGCCTGGGCGGCGTCGGGCTGTCCCGCATCCTCATAAATTTTAGCCAACAGGTCAAAAGGCCGGCCTTGCAGTGGGGGGGCTTGCAGCAGCAGGAGCGAGTCGTACATGGGGAAATCGGCGGGGTAGCCGTAGACAAAACGGGCCTCGCCGGTGCCGGGGCGAGCCAGCGGTGGGGTAATCCGCTTCAAGTAGCTGATAGCCTGCTCCGTCTCCTGTTCTGCCAGGGCCACTTGAGCCAGGTAAAAATAAGCCTCTGTGTCATCGCCATTGAGAAAGATGGCTTTCTGCAAATTCAAGCGGGCGCTGGCGTAGTCGCCCTGGGCCAGGGCGATTTCACCCAATAGTTGGTAATCCTGCAAGGTCGCGGCCAGGGTTTGGCTCTCGCTATAGTTTTGCTGGCGCAGTAACTTTTGGGCAGCCAGTTTTTGCACGGTGGGGTCGGCCGGAAACTCTTGCCTGAGCTGCTCAATCAAGTCATCGGCTTTTTCCAGGTTGCCGCGAGCCAATTCAAGGTTGGCGGCGATGATACGCTGGCTGAGGCGGTCGGGAGGGGTGTGGATGGTTGCCTCAATAATGGCCTCCAGGTGTGCGGCGCGAAAGCCGGAAGCTTGCCAAAAGGGCGACGCGGCCAGGGTGGGGTTGTGGGCCAAAGCCTGGCTATAAGCCGCGATAGCAGCCTCATTTTGACCTTGCAGCTCGCTATAGCAGCCGGCGTTGAGCCAGTACAGCTCTCGTTTGGAATCGGCTACATTGGATAATTGGACGGCCTGATGGAGCGTGGCTTGAGCCGCTGCGGGCTGGCGGTCAAGCCAGTAGAGCGAGGCCAGGTTGGCCCAGTACAGGGGATGGGCCTTGATGGGGTCTAAAGCGGTACGATAGGCCGCGATGGCTTGGGTCAGGATAGTTTGCTCGGTTTCCGCTAAGGTGGGCGGTGGTGCGCAAGGTTTGACCAGTGCGGCGGCGATGATGTGCTTGCCTTTAAAATACCCTGTGCCCAGCGTATACATGGGCAACTGAGGATCATAACCTTGCAGACGCTCCATTTCGGCGGCGGCGGCCAATTCCTGGCCTGGGGTGACATGCGCCGCCAGCGTTAAAAATTGGTCGGCCACCTGATTGGTGTAAAGCAGCGCGCCAGCCAGCAAGAGCAAGGCAGCCAGGTAGACTCGGGGCAGCCACAGTCTAACTCTGTAATTGCGGCTTGGCTCCGATAGGCGCAAGAAAAAAG
>CAZDMM010000082.1:9266-15978 GCA_964505845.1 uncultured Caldilineaceae bacterium | reverse complement strand
GGCCGGCGTGGCCAGGGCGCGGTCGAGGGCATCCCAGGTGGTGGTGGGGCGGCCGCTGGAGCTGATGACCACCGCCGCGCTGTGCTGGTCAAAGCCGGGATGGCCGTAAACGGCGTACTCGTAGGCTTGCAGAGGCTCAACCGTCACCCCGGCATACTGCTCCAAAGCCAGCCGGGCCGCTTGACCGGCAAACCAGGAGTCGCCGGAGCCGAGCAAAAAGAGACGCTGCGTTTGGCGTTGGGCTAATTTTTGGGCCAGCTCCCGGATGGGCGTTTGTAGTTCTTGCAATACCCTGGCAATGACCGCCGGTTGTTCGGCGATCTCGCCCCGCGAGTCGGCCAGGGGCATGATGGTTTGTTCGTCGGACACGTTTTCCTCGATAATGAGATTAGAGATTGGAGATTGGAGATTATTTAATCTCCAATCTCTAATCTCAAGATAATACCGCTTCGCTAAAAATTTGCCGATACCGCTCTTTATCCACCGCGGTAGCGACGGCGACTTTGGTTCCTAGCGGCGGCATCCAGGGGGCTTCGAGTTCAATGCTGTACTGGGGCCGCCGGTCAACGACAGTTTGGCCGCGCGTAAAGTAGCCGTTGAGTTCCACCCGCACCGGCCACGCTTCGGTGGTCAGCCCGGCGGGGTCAATGACGCTGGCCACGGCCCCGGCATCGCCGATGGTGACTTCTTCGCGGTGAAAGTTGTCCATAAAGAATTTGAGCAAGCGCCCGGCCAGTTGGGCCGCCGGTTTGCCGGAGTCAATAAAGGCTTGAGCCTCGGCCCGGTTAAAGCGCACCTCGCGGAACACCTCCAGCCCGTACATCACAATGGGCAAACCACTGGTAAAAACGATGTCGGCGGCTTCGGGGTCTTGCCGGATGTTGAACTCGGCGGTGGCGCTGGCGTTGCCAATCTCAATCGCCCCGCCCATCAACACAATCTGCTGGATATTGGCTTTGACTTCGGGATGCTGCACAAACAGCGCGGCGATGTTGGTCAAGGGGGCCAGCGGAATCAGCGTGACCGGCCGGCGGGCGGCGAGCAGGGTTTGGCGCAGAAACTCAACCGCGTGCTCCGGCACGGGCTGTCGAGAGGGCGGCGGCAGTTCGATATGGCCCAGACCGTCCTCGCCGTGAACGCGCTTGGCGTTGCGCTTGGCCTCCAGAAAGGCCCGATCCATGCCCCGCGCCACCGGAATATCGGGCGCGCCGGCCACTTCCAGCACTTTGAGGGTGTTCGGCACCACATAGTCAAGGTCGGTGTTGCCCATCACGCAGGTGATGCCCAATACATTCAGGGCCGGTGAGCGCACCGCCAACAAAATAGCCATAGCGTCGTCTACGCCGGTGTCAACGTCGAGGATTACGTCTATCATTAATGTAAGCTCCTTTTTGGAATTTGGTAATTGGTAATTGGTTATTGGTTATTGTCAGGTCCCAGGAAGTTTTGACCCCCCAATTACTATTTACCAATTACCCTCTTACGGATACAAGGCTAAAGTCTCGATCAACAAATCAAAAAAGCGCGGCGCGTCGAGCTTGAGGCCGACCTCGGCGTTGGCCGGTTCGCCCAGGGGTTTGGCCCCGCTGGGCGTCAAATCCTCGCTTGGCCCGTGCAGGTGGCGATAGTCGCACAGGGTCATGCCATAGGTATGCTGGCCTTTCAATTCCACGGCCACATGCATAGGCTGAAACTGAATCAGGGTCGGGTCAATCAAGGGCGCGACGGCGCAGGGGTCGTGCAGCGAGCCGCCCTCGACGCCGTAAATGCGCTTGAGCGTGCCTTTGTAAAACTCCAGCAGTTGGGCCACAATCTGGCCGGTGCGGTTGCCCAGGGCACGAATGCGGGCGATTTCGGCCTCGGTAGCGCCGGCCTGGCGGGTCAAATTTAGCCCGGCCATTTTGATGGGGATGCCGCTGGTAAAAACGATGTGGGCGGCTTCGGGGTCAACGTAAATGTTGAACTCGGCGGCCGGGGTGGCGTTGCCAAAGGTAAGGCTGCCGCCCATCAGGCTGATTTGCGGAATTCGCCCGGCAATCCGGGGTTCGCGGCGCAGGGCCGTAGCGATGTTGGTCAGCGGGCCGGTGGGAATCAGGGTGACATCGGCGGTGGACATGACGGCGTCAATGATAAAATCCACGCCATGCTGCGGGTGCAGGGGAGTGGTCGGCGCGGGCAGATTGGGGCCGTCCATGCCGGTTTCGCCGTGTATCTGGGCGGCGTGGCGGGGCGGCTGGATGAGGGGATGGCCCATGCCTTTGGCCACCGGGATGTGGGTCAGCCCGGCAAACTCAACGACCTTGAGGGCGTTGACCGTCACCTTCTCCAAATCCTGATTGCCGCCGACGGTGGTGATGCCGATGACCTCCAGTCGCCTGGCCGCCAGCAGAATCGCCAGGGCGTCGTCGTGGCCGGGGTCGCAGTCAATGATAACTTTGCTCATGCCACTCTCCGGTAGGCGATGTGGGTGAGGCCCTGGGCCAGCGCTTCCACATCAAATTCGTGCTGGTTAGCCATTTTGAAGGTGGCGTAAAGCTCCGGGGAAATGGCCCCGATGCCTTTGAGCGCCCCGGCCAGCGAACCGGCAATGGCGGCGATGGTATCGGTGTCATTGCCGATATTGGTACCGGCCACAATGGTTTCCAGTGGGTCGCCCTGGGTATAAACAAACAGGCCCACCGCCGCCGGGACCGACTCGGCGGCATCCACCGAGTTGCCGATGTAGGCTTCGATGCTCTCCATGGCCTCTTCCAGGGTTTTGGCCTTCAAAGCCAGGCTGACCGCTAACTCAATGCGGGCCGTGATGCTGGGGCCGGCCGTCCAGCGCCCTTTTTCCACAGCCAATTCCTCGCCCCGGCGCGCCCCGGCCAAACAAGCCTGGGTCACAGAAAAAACATCGGCGCCAGGAGTCAGCGCGTGGGCCACCCCGGCGGCAATAGCACAGGCTGAAGCGATGCCAATCTGGGTGTTGTGGGAGGGCAGGCAGGTGGTCAGAGCATCTTGACACGCGCCCTCAATGTTGCCGGGGTTAATCAAGCCGGCCGGGGCGACCCGCATAGCCGCGCCGTTGGTGGAACCCATTTTGCAGGTTTGGCGGCTGGTATCGCCGATGACGCCAACTTTGTAAGGGTCTTCGCCCTTTTGCAGGGCCTCCACCACTAGGCGGGTGGTCGGCCCCATGTTGGCCCGGTGGGGCGACTCCTCGGCCCAGCGCAGTAAACAGTCCACCCAGGCGTCGTAGGTGAGGTTGCCGTCGGTGTCAATGAGGGTTTGGGCCAGGTAATACATCTGGCTGGTGTCGTCGGTGATCTGGCCCAGCTTGTTGCCGGCTGCGCCGGAAAAGGTATCGGGCGGGGGGGTATAAAAGATGCGCACCGGGCCGCCGTATTGGGCGTAAATTTCGCGGGTACACCACTGCTCGGTGGCTGCGCCCATGCCGTCGCCCATACCGGCCACGGCCAAAGAGCCGAGAATGTGATCGTAAAGTCGTTGTTCCATGCTTGTTCCTTGTGTTAATGGTAATTGGTAATTAGTAATTGGAGATTGGGGATTTAATTACCAATTACCAATCTCCAATCTCTAATCTCTAATTTTAGGTGATACGTTCTAAATACAGCTCCAAAAACCGGGCCGAGTCAACCTCAAGGCAAACATTGACGTTGGCCGGTTTTTTCCAGACGCCGCGCCAATCGGCTACGGTTTGGCCGGTATTCGGCGCTACGGTGGCTACCTCCACGTAAAACTTTTGGGTGATGAAGAGGCTGGGGTCAATCAGGTAGGCAATGGCCGAGGAGTCGTGGACGTAAAAACCATCAACCCCATGCTCCTGATGAAATTTCAGATAGAAGGGGTTGATGGCAGAGATAAAATCGGTGATGGGCGTGCCGGCGGCCTTGATTTGGGCCAGGTAGGCGGGCGTCATGATGGTTTGGTGGGTCACATCCAGGCCGACCATGGTCAAGGGCCAGCCGGCCTGAAAGACAATTTTGGCCGCTTCGGGGTCGTTGTGGATGTTGGCCTCGGCTACCGGCGAGACGTTGCCCGGTTCGGCGGCCGTGCCGCCCATGATGACCACCTCTTTAACGTTCTGGGCAATGGCCGGCTCCAGGCTCACGGCCAGGGCCAGGTTGGTGAGGGGGCCAACCGCCGCCAGGGTCAGTTGGCCCGGTTCGGCCATGATGCGGGAGACCAGGTATTCGGCGGCCCGGCCGGGGTGGGGCTGAGCTTTAGCCGGGGGCATGCGGGTCTCGCCCAGGCCGTCGCGCCCATGCACCATCCAGCCGTCGCCGGCAAAGGGGCGCAGCAGCGGTTTGGTCGCGCCGCCCACCACCGGAATGTCAGCATGTCCGGCGGTTTCCAGCACGCGCAGGGCGTTGGCGGTGGTTTGCTCCACGCCGCCGTTGCCAAAAACAGTGGTTAAAGCTTCCAATTTGATTTCGGGCGACTTTAAGGCTAAAAAAATCGCCATCGAGTCATCAACGCCTGGGTCGGTGTCCAAGATTAGTCGTTTCACAGAGATTCTCCTTGTGCAAAAATAAAACGTAAAGCGTAACACGTAGTGGCTGTAGGGTATATATTACGTTTTACGTTTTACGTTTTAACCGAAGATGATTTACCCAAATCTGGAAAATTTACCCCTTCAACCCACTGGTCGCCACACCCTGCACGTAATATTTTTGCAGGGCCAAAAAGAGCAGAATGACCGGCAGCGAGGCCAGCACGGCTCCGGCAAAGGTGCGGCCCCAATATACCTGGGTTTGGGTGGTTTGGTTGGCTATAGCCACCTGGATCATTTGCAAGTCGGGGTTGCTGATGACGATCAAGGGCCAGTAAAAAAGATTCCAGATGAATTGAAACTCTAACAAGGCCAGAGTCACAATTCCTGGGATGGAGAGCGGGACTACCACCCGCCACAGCACCCCCCAATACGAAGCGCCGTCAATAATGGCCGCTTCATCCAGGTCTTTGGGAATATCGTGCATATACTGCATCAAGCCAAAAATCACAAAGGGGCTGGCGTACCAGGGCAGGATTAAGCCCCAATAAGAGTTGTGGATATTTAAGGTGGTTACCACAATGTATAAAGGCACCATGGTGGTTTCAAAAGGGACCAGCATAGTGGCGGTGACAAAAAGCAGTAGGAAATTTTTCATTCTTTCGGGGAAATCCAGCCGGGCAAAGAAATAGGCCCCCATCGTATTGAAGATGAGCGAAGAGATAACCACTCCCACCGAAACCAGGAAGCTGTTAAACAAGAAACGTTGAAAAAAGAGGCCGCCCTGTTTCCCCTCTTCGCTCAAGCCAAAAACGTCCAGGTAATTTTTGAGGGTCCACTCCACTGGCACCAGCGTGCGCCAGCTAAAGGGGTAGAGATATTGAAAAATCTCCACCTGGTTTCGCAGACTGCCTAACAATACCCAAACAAAGGGGGTGAGGAAGACCAGCACCAGCACCAGGTAAAGCAAATATTCACCAACCATGAGAATGCCGTTGCGGATAGAGCGAGGCATGGCAGCCGCCTGGTTGGTGGCGGGTTTACCCTTGATCACCATATCCGTTGAATTTACCCGGTTTTCTACGCTCATATACCTGATCTCCCTTCTACGGGGCTAATACTGTACATCAGATCTCAGTAATCGCATTTGAATCCCACTGACAACCAATAACAGCACCAGGGTGACAATAGACATGGCGCTGGCATAACCCATATCCTGGAACAGGAAGCCAAACTGATAGATATAATAGACAATGACCTTGGTAGAGTCGAGCGGCCCCCCTTTCGTCATCACAAAAACGGGCACAAAAACCTGAAAGGAGAAAACCGTTTGGGTAACTACTACAAACATCAACACCCGCTTGAGCAGAGGCAAGGTGATATTCCAAAAGATTTGCCACGAAGTTGCTCCATCTACAATGGCCGCTTCACGGTAATCGGTGGGGATATTTTTTAGGCCGGCCATGAGCAGGATCATGCTAAAGCCGATTTCTTTCCAGATCATCATAATGGCAATGGCCGGCAAGGCCCGGGTAGCATCCGAGAGAAAAGCTTGCTTGGGAATGCCGACGATGGAGAGCAGGCTGTTGATCAAGCCAAGCTGAGAGTGATACATCATCGCCCAAACGATAGAAACCACCACAATAGACACCACAAAGGGGGTAAATATGGCGGAACGCACAAAATTGCTGACCCATTTCTCTTTTTGTAATAAAATTGCCAAAAATAAAGAAAGGGCAATTTGAACCGGCACCTTGAGCAGCACAAAGAGGATAGTGACCCACAGCGATTTCCAAAAGAAGGGGTCAGAGGCCATGTGGACATAATGCTGGACGCCGTTAAAGGCCCCATAGCCACCTAACAGGCTATACTGCCACAGGCTGGCCTCGATAGCGGTGAAGATAGGCAGGTAACGAAAGATGAGAAAATTAATGACCGCGGGCAAAACAAACAGAAAGGCGATGAGGTAGTTCTTGTTGCGCCTGGTCCAGAAACGCTGCCACACGCCTGGATTGACAACTGTGGTGGGAGTTGTTGCGATATTAGCCATAGATTTACGCTCCCCTTCCTACCGTCACGGCTTTTGGCCTGGTTCAAAGGACACATAATTGAGTCAGGGTAGACCCCCTACAGGTCTACCCTGACCCTGAAACGGATTACTGCTGATTCCAACCGGTATACTTGGCTACCAAACCCTCAATGCGGCTGGCCGCTGCC
>CAZDMM010000082.1:0-9256 GCA_964505845.1 uncultured Caldilineaceae bacterium | reverse complement strand
GGTGGCTACGTCGGCGCCCTGAGAGATATTACCGATAGCCTCAGCAAACAACTGCTGGTATTCGGTGTAGCCGGGCGTCTGGATGCGGGGAATACCGGCCGAATTCATGGCCTCAACCCAGATTCGTTGCCGGCCACCCTCGGCATATTCCGGCAGCTCGTTGAACAAAGCTGAGTTAGCCGGAATTTGGCGCAGGTACTTGTACCAGATACGCGCCCCGGCATCGCTGGCCGCAAACTTTACAAAAGCCAGGGTTTCATCAAAGTGCTGGGTGTTGGGCGAGATGCCGTAGTGCCAGCTACCGGTGTGGCACACCTGGGTTTTAAAGTAGGGGATGCCGGTAACGCCCCAATTGAATTTGCCTTCACCATACAGCCCGTTCAGGATACCGATGATGATATCAGGGGTAACGTAAAAGGCCGCTTTTTTGGTTTCAAAGATTTGAGGAATAGCTTCAACCGGGCTGACCTTATCTTTCTGGTAGATGTCCTGGTAGAACTGCATAGCCTCGATGGCTTCCGGGGTATCCAGATAGCCGGTAAAGGTGACGCCGTCATCCCCCATGCCCTTGTAGGTGGGGCTGCCCTTTTCGCCATTGGAGCGGCGGAAGATGCCGTGCTCGTAATCGCCCTGCCAGGTGCCCTGGCCCCAGCGCAAACCCCATTGATCGGGCACGCCGTCGCCATCCTGGTCAACGGTGGTTTTCTTCCAGGCTTCCATGGCTTCGCTCATTTTCCAGCTATCGGCCAGCTTTTCGGGCGGCTTAACGCCGGCGGCGTCGGTCATGTCCTTGTTGTAGACCATGAGGGAGCAGGACTGCATCATGGGCGGGCCGTAGAACTTGCCGCGGAAGCTGCCTTCTTCGATAGATTGGGGCAGCCACTGCTTCATCTCGTCTTTGGTGAAGTATTCATCCAGAGGCATGATCACCCGGTTGAAGGCGTAGTGCTTCATATCGGGGCCGTCGGCCTGAAAGAAGTCCCAGGGTAAGCCGGCCGCTACTGAAGACTCAATCTTGGGGAAGAGTTCCCGGAAAGGCACTTCCTCAAATTGAATGTCTACGTAGGACCATTTGCCGCCATCAATCTTCTTGAACTCAGACAAAATTTCCTTCCAGGCCTTCGGTTGGTTGGGATCCGTAACGGCCAGGAATTTCAGCGTCACAGGCCCCTTCTTTTCTTCGGCGGCCGGTTTGGCCTCTTCTTTAGCCTCTTCGGCGGGTTTGGCTTCCTCTTTAGCCTCTGGTTTGGCCTGCTCTGGAGCGGCGGTGGGTTGCGCTCCCGTACAAGCGGCTACCAGAGCCAGGATAATCCCCAGCACCAGGACAGCCAACCATTCTTTGATCAACTTCATGGATCTATCTCCTCTCTTGGTTTGACTTGGATTTAAAAGTATTCAGTTAGAGAACTGTTACAGAAAGCAGACTAAACCGTGCGAGTCCCTTTCACCTCCTTTCGCAGCAATGCACACCTGTAAATAAGGGGGAAAGTTGAGAGAAGTGGCTTGAGTTGTGTTACAAAGTCCCTGTTGGGGTTAGCAGCACCGAAAGGGAAGATAATTTGGCCGATTATACACAACTGGTATACCCTCGTCAAAGTGGTCAATACCCCCTGATTTATCATCGATTCATATGTACGTAATACTTATAGCGGTCGGCGCGATAAAGTACTTTGACAAATTCCATAGGCTGCCGGTGCTGCGAAAAAGTAGTTCGCTCCACTAACAGAAGCGGCGTTCCTTCGTTAACTTGGAGCAAGCCAGCTTCGCGTTTATCGGCGGCCGTGGCTTCCAGGGTTACATCGGCCTCAATCGGGATGAGGCCCAGTTTATTTTCCAGGATGGTGTATAACGAACCGGTTTCTTGTAATTCTTCTTGGGTGATGGTTTGCTCAGGTGGGAGATGCAGGTAGGCCAGGTGAAGCCCAATCGGCTCATCATTGGCATAGCGCAGACGTTCAAGCTGCAGCACCTGCTCTACTTCTGGGGGTAAATCTAACTGCTGCCTGACCCGGCTGGGCGGATTAACATACTCCAGGCCCAAAATAAGCTGGCCTGGAGTTACGCCTCGCGCCTGCATTTCGGCGCTAAAGCTTTGCAGCAGGTGGAGACTGGGCTGGATTTTAGGCCGGGCCACAAAAGTGCCGCGCCCATGCTCGCGGTAGATATACCCCTGGTTAGCCAGGTAATTCAGCGCTTCTCTGACTGTAGTTCGGCTGACGTTGTAGAGGGTTTCCAACTCCCGCTCAGGGGGAAGCGGGTCGTGCGGTCGCCATTGCTCGCTGTCAATCTTCTGGCGCAGAATCTCGGCCAGTTGATAATACTTGGGAACGGCGCTAAGAGGGTCTACCCGCACTATTTTGCCAACCATAGAGTCGCTAAGTTGAACTACAGTGTTCATGTGGTTATGACCACTATTCTATAGAACATCTCATCTTTGTCAAATAATAACGGTTAGGCTCAGGTGACTGGCGCCTGGTTAGCAACAAACCTGGCACAGCTTCGCCAGTTTGCCAGAGACGAAAAGCGCCAGTCACCTTTGGTAACATCAAATAAGTGTAGGTAGGCTTGCTTTTTGGGTTTGCGTCACGTAGAATCGAGAGGTAAGGAGGTGCTTATGATTTCAACAATGTTGGCCCCGGAAGAAACTAAAACCACCATAAGGATACTCTATGACCACAGAATTTACCATCCCTCAAATTGAGGATTACCTTTACAAGCTATACGATGATGGCGACCCGGTGCGGCATGAAATGGAAGAGCTGGCCCGGCAGCGCCGTTTTCCCATTGTGGGCGCTTTGGCCGGGCGGCACCTGTTTCAATTGGCCCAGATGATTGGCGCGCGGCGCGTCTTTGAGCTGGGGTCAGGTTATGGCTATTCGGCCCTGCATTTTGCCCGCGCGGTTGGCCCGCAGGGCGAGGTTCACTGCACCGAACTGTCCGCCGAAAACATCCAACTGGCCCAAAAATTCCTCAGCCGGGCCGGGGTGTGGGAGCGGGTGACGTATCACCAGGAGGAAGCTACAGCGGCCCTGACGCGGGTAGGGGGAACGTGGGACATTATCTACAACGATATTGACAAAGCCGGTTATCCCGCCACCATTGACCTGGCTTATGCTCACCTGCGGCCCGGCGGCCTGTTTATCACCGACAACCTCTTTTGGCATGGGCGGCCTCTGCGCCAGGCGCCCGACCCGGACACCCAGGGAGTCATCGAATTTACCCACCGCCTCCTGGCTCATCCCGGTTTTATAACCTCAATTTACCCGGTGCGAGATGGCCTGGCCGTAGCCCTACGCCGGTAAAATTTAAGCATCTGGTTAACGTTTATCTCTATAACCTCAAATGTGTGTTATAATGTCGCTAAGGTAAAAAGGGTTGGTGACGATAAACGATGTTATCCATTGAGCAGGCCCGTACCTATTACGCTAACGACTCTGCGCATGATTTTGACCACGTGCTGCGGGTGCTGGCTACCGCCGAGCATATCGGCCAGATTGAAGGGGCCGACATGGAAATTCTCCGCACCGCCACACTTCTGCATGATATTGCCCGCGCCGACCAAAACCGCACCGGGCTGGACCACGCCGCCGAAGGCGCCCGTCGAGCCGAGGAAATTTTGACCCAGGCCGGTTATCCCGCCCCGTTTGTGACGGCGGTGTGTCATGCCATCGCTGCCCATCGTTTTCGGGTGGACCATCCCCCCCAAACCTTAGAAGCCAAAATTCTGTACGATGCCGATAAACTGGACTCCATCGGCGCCATTGGGGTGGCCCGCGCTTTTGCTTACGGTGGGCATCTTAACCGCCCCCTTTGGGCCGAGGATGACTCCGGACAGCATACCGCCTTGCAAGAATTCAGCTTCAAGTTGAGCAAAATCAAAGACCGGCTTTTTACCGGGGCCGCTCGCCGCATGGCGCAAGCGCGACACCGCTACATGGTTCAGTTTTTTGAGCACATGGCCCAAGAGATACGGGGAGAGCGATGAGCCATTTATCGCTGCCGGCCCTCAGGCTGGCCCGGATTCGCCAGGCCCTGGCCGGCCCTTTACCCGGGTTGGCCGGGCAAATTAAGATGGCCCCCGAACCTCGCGCCGGGCAGCCCAATCGGTGGGAGCGGCCGCATGACTGCCGGGAAGCGGGTGTGTTGATCCTGCTGTATCCTCACCGCCCTGGCTCAAACTCAACCACTCCGGAATTACACCTGGTTTTGACCCGCCGGCCCGAATATCCGGGGGTGCATGGGGGGCAAATCTCGCTGCCGGGCGGCCGGCGTGAAGGCGCCGAAACCTTGCCGGCTACGGCTCTGCGTGAAGCCCAGGAAGAGATTGGCCTGATTCCAGAAAATGTTGAAATCTTGGGCCAGCTCACCCCGTTATACACACCGCCCAGTAATTTTTACATCTACCCCTTTGTTGGGTTTACGGCCAGCCGGCCCGTCTTTAAACCCGATTCCAAAGAAGTAGCCGAGTTGATTGAAACGCCGCTCAGCCTGCTGCAAAATCCGGCCACCCGCAAAGAAGAAACCTGGTATTTTCAAAATTATGGGGAACGACGCATCCCTTTTTTTGATATTGGGGGACATCAAGTGTGGGGAGCTACCGCTATGATCTTGAGCGAATTTGTAACCTTATTAGAAAGATAGACTATGCCTGAACTGCGTCAAAATATGGCCACCAAAGAATGGGTCATCATTGCTACGGAACGGGCTAAACGGCCAGACCACTTTATTGATGCTAAAAAAACCTTAACCGCAGAAACGCTCCAAGTTTTTGATGCCAACTGCCCGTTTTGCCCCGGAAATGAAGAAATTGAGCTGGAAATTGAGCGAACTCCTTTTGTTGGCCCCTGGCAAACCCGGGTGGTAGACAACAAATTTCCGGCTCTATCCAGAGCGGGCGCCCTGACTCGTACCCATCAAGGGGTGCATCGCTCCATCTCTGGGGTGGGCTACCATGAGATCGTCGTTGAACATCCCCTCCATAACACCACCCTGGCCTTGATGACCCCGGCTGAAATAAATTATGTCTTACAAACTTTTTACAGCCGGGGCTGGGAAATTCGGCGCGATGGCCGCATTGAGCAGATCATCCTCTTTAAAAATCACGGCGAACAGGCCGGCGCTACCCACTTCCACCCCCACAGCCAGATTATCGGCCTGCCGGTGGTACCCGGCGAAATTCGGCATCGCATTGAAGAAGCGCGCCGTTTTTTTGACGATAACGGCGAATGTGTTTACTGCACCATGCTCCGGGATGAGTTAGAGGTCCAAACCAGAATTGTCGCCACCAACGACCACTTTGCGGCTTTTGTGTTATATGCGGCCCCCTCCCCGTTTCATATCTGGATTTTGCCCAGGCAGCACAGCATCAGCTTTCTTTATGCTCAACCCGATGAACTGATGGCATTGGCCCAGATTCTATCCGAGGTCCTGCGCCGTCTTTATATTGGCCTGCGTGACCCCAGCTACAACCTGGTGATCCGCACTGCGCCCACCAAAGAAATTAGCAACGATTATCTGCACTGGTATATCACCCTGATTCCACGCCTCAGCCGTACCGCCGGCTTTGAATTGGGCACCGGCATGTTCATTAACTCCTCGCTGCCCGAAGAGAGCGCCGCCTTTTTGCGGGGAGTCGCAATTTAAACTCAACCCGTATCCCAAACAGCCTTAACCAGACGTAATTAATGAGAAACCTGTATGTCAGAATTCCTTGCTGCGGCTACTCCTGACCAACTGCTGCTGTGCATGGCCGGGCCATTGATGGGGGCTATCTTTTTGGCCGGGTTTTTGTTTGTGGCCTTTCGGGGCCGCCTGCGCCCAAAACAGCCGGCCGAGGTTAACCCGGGGCCTGCATTAGCTAATTTCACCCCTTCGCCGCCGGTGGATACTCCAGCCGCGCCAGGACCTTCTGCTGAACTTGACTTAAATTTTGACGTTCTGCAGCGCCGTGATGAAAATGATCCGGCGGCGGATTTCCAAGCAGATTTTTCTGCCGCGCCTGAAACGGAGGCAACTATGATGAATTTATCCCAGCAACCGCCAGAAAAACGAGGACTGGCCGCCCGTATTGGCAATCGTGCGGCCGCTGCGCCGGCCCCTCCGGCCCAAGCAGCCGGTGATAAAACAGCCCCCATCCCTCCGGCCACAACCTCAACCGGCCCAACTCCGGCCGACCCGCCGGTGGAACTGCTGCGCCTGCTGCGCGACCCGCACAGCGGCCAACTCATCGTGGAGATTGCCGGCCAGCGCTACACCCGGCTGGCCGATATCAGCGATAAAGAAATTGGGCAGTACATCCTCAAACTGGCCGCTCATCTTCTGGGCTTTACCAATGGCATGATCGCCGGTGAGGCCGGGGTAAAATCGCTGCCGGCTCCCAAGCTGGGGCCGCTGCCTCTGCCCCCGGCAGCCCGCGAGACCCAGCCGGCGCGCCCTCAGGCCGCCGCCCTCGAGTCTGTTGTGACAACACCTAAAACCACCCCCCCGGTTGAAGCAGCCCTGTTGGCTTCGCTGATACAGCAGCCGGTCAAAGCCCCTGAGCCGCCCCAGCGCCGGGGCTTCTTTGGGCGGCCCAAACCGGCCCAAACCGAGGAACCGCTTTTGCCGCCGCTGAACCTGGCCGAGCAAATTAATAGAATTGTCCAGGCCAGACTCCTGGCCTCGCCGCTGGCCTATACCACCAAGCTGGAAATCACCTCCGACCTGCACGGCGGCATCCGCATCAACGTAAACGGTACTTCCTATTCCGGCCCAGATGAAATTCCCAACCCTGAAGTGCGAGAGTTGATCAAAGAGTCAATTAGGGTGTGGGAGAAGAGTTAAAAACATAGGGCGAGTCTTAGACTCGCCTATGTTTTTTCTACCGGCTCCACCTTAAAATTCTTCCCCTCCGGCCTGAGCCGCCCCAGCGGAATTTGCACGTTGTGCTGAAAAATTAGCAGCGCCTCCCGCTCCACCAGCCAGCGCTGCCAATAACGCTTGGTTTCAATGGACTCCAGCGGCTCCAAATCATAGGCCGGCACCCAGGCCAACCGTTCCAAATGGTAATGCAGCGAGGCCAGATCGGCCATGAACAGGGCCGTTTCCCCTTTTGATTCCAAAATCACCACTTGATGGGCGCGGGTGTGACCCCGCGCAATGGCGGTGCTAACCTCCCCGGTGACGCGGGTGTGGCCGTCAATCAAGCACAAGTGGCCGCTGGCTTGCAGCGGCAGGTAATTATCTGGCAGGTAAGTAGCGCGGGTGCGCTCATTCGGGGCGATGGCGTCGGCCCACTCCAGCCGCTGGATCAGGTAGCGGGCGTTAGGAAAAACCGGGACCAGCCGGTCGCCCTCGCGCCGGGTGTTGCCGCCGCAGTGGTCGGCGTGCAGGTGGGTGTTGATGACTATATCAATCTCTTCCGGTTTGACTCCCAAGCGGGCCAGGCCGTCGAGCAGGCTGCCTTCCGGCCGCTCCAACCCGGCCCGCCGCTGCGCCTTCTCATCAAATTTGTCGCCATAGCCGGTATCCACCAGAATCGTTTGCCCTTCGGAACGGATTAGCAGCGAGTTCAGGGCAAAGGGAATCCGGTTGTGGGGGTCGGGCGGAAAAAGCTCCGCCCAGATAGGGCGCGGCACCAGCCCAAAGGCCCCGCCGCCATCCACCCACGAGCAGCCGTCACTCACAAGGTGGTATTCAATATTTTGCAACCCAGGCACGGAGCACCTCTTTAAACGCACCTTCCCGGAAGCTAGCTGCCGGGAAAGTTTCGTAGTTTACTCAGTATTTCTAGTTTGAAAGACAGCTTCCGGGAAGGTTTTTGGCCGATACTTCTTCTCAGCACATAAAGCCTGATAATATTCCGTGTGAGCCTGGGCCGTCGCAGCCCAACCGAATTTTTGGGCGGTGAGCGGCCCGGCAGCGGCTAATCGTTGGCGCAGCGAGTCATCTTGAGCCAGGCGCAGCAGCCCGGCCGCAATCGCTCCGGTATCAAGCGGGTCAACCAGCACCGCATTTGTCTCCGGGTGCAGATACTCCCGGAAGACCGGCAAATCCGAAGCCAGCACCGGCAGGCCGGAGGCCATGGCTTCCAGGGCCACCAAGCCCCAGCCCTCTTTGACCGAGGGGAAGGCCAGCACATCGGCGGCGTGATACAGCAGCGGAATTTCCGCCTCCGGCGCGATGCCCCGCACAAAAATGTCGCGCCCCGGCTGCACCTCAGATTGACTTAAGATGGCGGCAAATTCATCCCGGTAGGGTTGGTAATCCAGCAGGGTGTCGCCGCCGGCCAAAACCAGGGCGCTGCTGCGGCCCTGCGCCGCCAGCTCCCGCCACACCCGCTCAAACGCCTGCAGCAACCGGATGCTGTTCTTGCGCGGTTCCACCCCGCCGATGTTCAAAAAGACCAGTGGGTCGCTCAGGCCAAAATGGGCGCGGGCGGCGGCTCGCTGCGCCGGGCTGGGCGGGCGGAATCGCTCCACATCCACCCCGTTGTGGATGATCTCTGTCTCCACCCCAAACTCAGCCGCCAGGCGCTGCTGCCAGTAGCGGCTGACCACCAAACGGTGGTCGGGCCGGTACACCGAGTTGTTTTGGCACTCAATCAAGGAGGGGCTGGTAAAATCATCCAGGTGGTGAATGGTGCGCACAAACCAGGGGATGACCCCGGCTTCACGGGCGCGCCACAGCGCATTGGCCGAGATGCAATCTTGAGCGTGATAGATGTCAAAGGGGGCGGCCTGCTGGCGGGTCAAAAATTGGTAGTAGGTTTGAATATAGCGTTGAATACGCTCGTCCAGCGGCTCATCCTCTGACGCTTCACCGGCCGGGATCAGGGTAAATGGCGCAGTGGTGGGCCGAAAGAAGGCGCTGTTTTCATCCTTACCCAGAGCATAGACGTGAACCTGATGCCCCAACGCTTGTAGATGCTCGGCCAGGGCCAGGGTATGAACCACCCCGCCGCGTGGCTTGGTGGAGTAGGTGAAGAGGGCGATGTGTAAGGGATTGGTAAATGGTAAATGGTAATTAGTAATTGGTAATTTTTCATTGCCAGTACCCATTTACTAACCCCCTAATTACCAATAACCAGTGACCAATTACAAATTACTGCTCTTTGCCGGTTTAGTCGAGGCTTCATTCTTCTTGGCCTCTTTGACCGCTTCTTTGAGGGTGTCGGGGCTGTCTCCGGCGGCGGCGCGTTTGGCTACCTCGTTAAAACCCTGGCCGGGGTCAATGCCGGCGCGATCATACATGCGGCTCATGCCTTCCACCGCTTTGC
>CAZDMM010000081.1:0-15999 GCA_964505845.1 uncultured Caldilineaceae bacterium | reverse complement strand
GTGAGGGCCAACACCCCATCGTTTTTTTCCGAATATCTCTTCTGAGACTGCACTAAGTTGGAACGAGGTTTGAGAGATGGGTAATTTGTTGATTGCCTGAATCTGGATAAGATAGAAACGATTTACGATTGACGATTTTGGATTGGGATTACCAACCTTCAGCCTTCCACCCCTCCAATCCTTCACAAAGGAGTCTCACATGAAAATCATCCTCCTGGGCGGAGCGGGCATCATCGGCAAGGTAATTGCCCGCGATTTGGCCCTGACCCACGATGTGGCCGAGGTTGTCATCGCCGATTTGAACCAGGCCGGGGCGCAGGCGACGGTTGAAAGCACCGCGCCGGGCGACCGCCGCTTCAGCACCGCCCAAGTTGACGTGACCGACCGGGCGGCGCTGGTCAAACTGCTGACCGGCGCACAGTGCGTCATCAACAGCGTGCAGTACTATTATAATCTGGACGTGATGCGGGCCTGCCTGGAAGCGGGCTGCCATTACCTGGATTTGGGCGGGCTGTTCCACACCACCCGCAAACAATTGGAATTGAATAAAGATTTTCAAGCCAAAGGCTTGACCGCCATCCTGGGCCTCGGCTCCTGCCCCGGCATCGCCAACGTCCAGCCGGCCCTGGTCGCGGAGCGCTTCGACACCATCCGTTCCATCAAAATCTACAACGGCGCGACGACCGACTCGCGCGACAGCCTGGCCTGGCCCTATTCGCTGGCGACCATCCTGGACGAGATGACCGAAAAGCCGGTGGTCTTTCGAGACGGCCAGTTTGTGGAAATGGCCCCGCTGTCGGAAGAAGAGACCTTTGAGTTCCGCGCTCCCATCGGCAGCCGGGTGACGCATCTGACCCTGCACTCCGAAGCCGCCACCCTGCCTCTTAGCTACGCTCACAAAGGTGTGCAGGAATGTTTCTTCAAAATCAACTTCTTTGGCTACAGCGAAAAAGCCTTCCGGCGCTTGCAGGGTTTAACCCAACTGGGCCTGGGCGACAAGTCGCCGGTGAGGGTCAAAGTGAAGCTGGGCAATGGTGAATTGGCTGAGGCCGAAGTCCGCCCCCGTGATGTGTTGAGCGAAGTGTTGCTGCGCAGCGAGGCCACCCGGCGTGGTCACAACCCCGGCTTCAAAGACATCGCTACGGTGGTGGAGGGAACCAAAGCTGATAAACCAATGGTTATGCGAATAGATACCACCGCCTGGCCGAATGAGGCTTACGGCGTCAGCGGTGGGACGCTGGTGGTCGGCGTGCCGCCGGCGGTGGTGGCCCGTTGGCTGGCGGCAGGCGAGGTCGCGGCCAAAGGCGTCTGCCCGCCGGAGACGAGCGTAGAGCCGGTGAGATTCTTTCAGGAATTGGCCCAACGGGGGATTCACACCGAGGTGACGGTGACGGAGCGAGTCGCGTAGGGAAGTGTCAGGTGACAAGGTGACAAGGTGGCAAGGTGACAGGGTGACAGAGTTGCAGGGTAGCAAAGTTGCAGGGTGGCAGGGTAGCAGGGTAACAGGTGGCTAGTCAGGTTTCGGAGTTCACGTCTCAGAGCGAGGCGGCTGCAGAAGCGGTTGAGTCTAGGGAAGGTTGGCTCCTTTCCACCATTCAATGGTGGGGACTCATCCTGCTGACGCTGCATCTGGCAGCGGGCAAACTGCCGGAGGCAACGGCCTGGAGTCTATGGCCCTATACCTTCCTGCCAACCTGGTTGGGCTGGGCGCTGGCATTGGGGGTGGGGGCGTTGATTATCCCGGTCATGAGTAATTTACGATTTACGATTTCGCTTTGCACGCTTTCGGCGGATTTACGATTTACCCACCACGCACCACGCTCTACGCTCTACGCCCTCGCTGCTCTCCTCTCCGGCCTGCTCTTCTGGTGGGGCCGGATTCGCCATCTGCGCTGGGGCGACTCTTACCTGCTCACCCAGGCGTTGTCCACGCCAGACCTGGAGCTGCGGGTCATTTACAACTGGCAGGCGCCGTTCACCGTTTTTTTGCACCAGCGATTGTGGCAATTTGTCGCCGAACCGCTGCTCGGCTGGCCGGTGGAATATGTCTATGCCGCCGTCAGTATTCTATGCGGGATGATTTTCGTTTACGTGCTGTTGAGTTTCACCGCCCGGCTGGGACGCGACCGGTTGGAAAGCGCCCTGTTGGCCGGCTTGATGTTGACCACCGGCTCGATGCAGTTGTTTTTTGGCTACGTGGAAAATTACACCATCATCTCGCTGGGCTTGCTGGTGACGCTCTTTTTGGCCTGGCGGGCGCTGCACGGGGAAATTGGCCCAGCCTGGCCGGTGCTGGCCCTGTCGTTGACCAATGCCTTTCATCCTTCCACCGTTTTTTTGTGGCCGGGCATGTGGCTGCTGGCCTGGCTGTGCTGGCGGCGCGGCTATGTCACCCTATCCGGCGGCCTGTGGCAGACTCTCCTGCCGCCGCTGCTGGTGGGTGGGAGCGTGCTGGCTTTGATGGAGAGCGGCGGGCATGGCCTGGCGGCGCTGTTGGGGGCCGACCGGCCCGGCGGCGGCGACGGGGTATGGTTTGTGCCCCTGTTCCACATTGACCCGCAGTGGCAAAAATATCAACCCTACACCATGTTTTCCGCCGCGCACATGATAGATTGGGCCAACGTCCACCTCCTCATCTCGCCCTTCGGCCTGCCGCTCCTAATTCTATTACTAATTACCAATCTGCCGCAGGCACGCAGAGCGCAATTACCTTCCCACCTCTTCCCCCAGCCCGCCGAGCGAGATTTTGCCGCCTTTTTAAGCGTCAGCTCGGCCATGTATATTTTGCTCACCTGGCTGTGGAACCCCGATTACGGCGGCCGCAAAGATTGGGATTTGTTTGCGCCCTCGGCCTTTGTCTACACCCTGCTGGCCGGTTATGTGCTGGTTAGGACCTTGAAAGATAGAGAAAAACTCGCCCAGGCCGGGCTGTTTGTGACTGCCGTAGCTTTGCTCCACACCGCCGCCTGGATTTTTACCAACACCCATGCCTTGCCGAGATAGGGAGCAGTTATCAGTTCTGATTACTGACTACTGTCCACTTAGGAAAAATGGGGAATTGACCGGCCCGCCTCAGCCCGGTACAATGGGGGGTAAGATCTTTCTGTTAAGTGCCCTCCATGCAAGACGCTGATCTCCAAGAACTCCAAAAAGATACCTTCAGCATCGTGGTTGTGCTGGTTGGCGCGCTGGCCCTGACCTTATTTTACCTGATGGTGGTCATCCAGTGGAACACCGCCGCCGACAGCCCTGCCGATTACCGGTATTGGTGGCTGCCTTCTACTATTGCCCTGCTTGCCTGTTTTTTTAGCTACAAACTGTACAAACAAAACCGCTTCCGGCAGGCCACGTATATTTTCATCGGGGGGCTGGTGTTGACGGTTATCTCTTTTATGCTGTGGCCCAGCGCCCAGTTTAGCCAGGTGCCGGCCTACGGGCTGCTGCTGGTGGTAGCGATGGCCGGCTTGCTCATTACGCCCCGTGCGGCCGCGCAAGTGGCTGCTTTTGCTATTATCGCTACCCTGGGGGTGGCCGTTTGGATTAACGGCTGGAGCTGGCCCACCCTTTACCCGCTCATTGCGCCGCTCTTGATGACGGCCGGCATGGCCCTGGTCAGTTGGATTAGCTCCAACCACCTCATTACCGCCATGAATTGGGCCATGTACAGCCAGGAGCGGGCGCAGCAGCGCTCTCGCGAGCTGTATGCCAGCCAACAAGAACTCAAAAAAGCCTACCAACTGCTAGAAACCACCAACATCCGCCTTAAAGAAGCCGAAGCAATGGCCATCAAGGCCAACGAGTTAAAAACTCGTTTTATTACCAACCTTAGCCACGAATTACGCACCCCGCTCAATGCTATCATCAACTTCTCTTATATCCTTTCCAAAAGCCACTACGGAGCGGTCACGCCGGAGCAGGCCGATTACCTGCTCCGCATCCACAATTCTGGCGAATTATTATTACAAATTGTCAACGACCTGCTGGACCTGGCCAAAATTGAGGCCGGGCAGATGGATCTATTCCGCGAGCCGGTTGACCTGGCGGCGGTGAGCCACAGCATCTTAACCACCATCGCCGGGCTGGTCACCGATAAGCTGGTGGAGCTGCGGGCCGAAATTTCGCCGCATGTACCGCCGGTGATGGGGGATGAGACGCGGCTGCGACAAGTGCTGCTGAACCTGTTAGGCAATGCCGCCAAATATACCGAGCAGGGCAGCATCACCCTGCGGATTGCACCCTATCCAGATAACATGGTAAAAGTCAGCGTGGTTGATACCGGCATCGGCATCAAGCCGCAAGATTTTGGCCGGATTTTTGAAGAGTTTCAGCAAACCCAGGAAGCTTTTGCCCTGCGTAAAGGCGGCACCGGCCTGGGTTTACCGATCACCAAAAAGTTTGTGGAACTGCACGGCGGACAATTGTGGGTAGAAAGCGCACCGGGGCAAGGCGCCAGTTTTCACTTTACCCTGCCAATCTGGCCCACCAGTCCAGGCGCCCGGCCTGTTCCCGCAGAAAATTATATCCCCGCTATGGAAAGTAAGGCGACTATTCATGACCATTGATTTAAAGGATGCCATCATCATTCTCCTTGAAGATGACCCCAACTCCTACCTGGCTACTATTGATCTGCTAAAATTAGATGGAGCCACCACCATTCACCCCTGCCTGTCTGGCGAGCAAGCTTTGGAACTGGCCGAAAGTTTACCCCGGGTTGACCTGTTTTTGGTAGATATTTATATGCCCGGTGAAACGGGCTATGATTTTCTCAAAAAACTGCGCCAGCACCCGCGCCTGGCCCCCAGCAAGGTGGTTGCGCTCACCGCCAGCGTGATGTATGAGGATATTCGCCGGGTGAAAGAAGCGGGCTTTGACAGCTTCATCGGCAAACCTATCCGCCCGGCCCGATTTGCCGGCCAGGTGCGTCGTATTTTGGCCGGCGAAACATTGTGGGAGTGGCGCTAACCTCAGCTTTACCTTTTTCATCACAAAGTTTGTCTCCTACCTCAAAGACGATTACAATGGACTCATCGTAGCGGCCGCCTCATCTCCCCTGCTTGCTCTTGTTGTGCTATGATCAACCGGCAACTTTAGCCTGCCACAACCTTAAAGTATCAGCCTATGCGCGAGCCTGGATCATTTCATACCACCACCTCCGCCGAATTTAGAGAACTGGCCGAGGCGGCGCGGGCCACCGGCCGCCTGGCCGAGCTGATTGAGGCCATCCATGACCGGCTGGAACGCTACCGCACCGCGCTCCAATCGCATCAACTGGCGCGTGACTTTCAGAGCATCCAGCAGACCAAAAAACTCATCGGCAGCCTGGAAAGCAAACTGCAAATAGCCCGGCAGTTGCAGCAAACTGAAACGCACGACGATCGGCCCCCGGCCGCTTAAGTAGTTGTCCAGGTAGGAAGTCTATATTTAGCTGAGATTAGAGATTGTTTAATCTCCAATCTCTAATCTCCCAAACAGAAGTTTATCGGTGGACAATCACCGCGTATGCCCAACTCTCACCGGAATTCATCCGCATGGTTCAGATTCAAGCGTGATGCCACCGTATTTATTCACCATTTTCCCTGGCTGTTAGCCTTTAGCTTGCTGTTGTCAATTGTGGGCGCAGCCTACCTGTTTCAGTGGCGCTACAACCAGGTGCAGCCCGAAGGGGCCGGCCACCAGTACCTCACTTACACCAAGGCTGTCTACGCCGTATTGAACCTGACATTTTTACAACTGACCTATGCCGACATGCCACCCGGCGCTGAGTTGGATTGGTTTGCCATCATCGTGCCGCCGGTCGGCCTGCTTCTCTTCACCTTCCTGGGTTTGAAGGTGGTCAGGTTTATCCGTATCGCCTTTGTGCGGGCCGAGCGGGGCCAGGAGTGGCAGGAGGCGCTGGTCAAATCAACGGTTAAAGATCACATTATCATCTGTGGGTTGGGGCGGGTAGGCTACCGGGTGGCCCGCCAGCTTTTGCGGGAACCTGAGCAGGCCCTGGTCGGCATTGAAGAAACACCTTCGGCGCTGGTGGCCGAATTAATGGCCGCCGATTTACCCGTTATTTTTGGCGACGCCGAAAACGAGGAAACGCTCAAAAAAGCGGGCCTGGAGCGGGCCAGCGTGGTGCTGGTATGCACCAACAAAGATTTTGTCAACCTGGGCATCGCCTTTAAAGCCAGGGAGATGAACCGGCAGGCCCGCATCATTCTGCGTCTGTTTGAGGATGAAATTGTAGACGACCTCAAAGCCGGTTTGCAGGTTGACGCCATCATCAGCCGCTCGGCGGTGGCGGCCTTGTCCTTTACCTACGCCGCCATCGGCGGTGAGATTATCGAGACCTTTCAACTGGGCGAGCGAACCTACGTTTTGACCCGGATTCCGCTGGATGTCACCTCGCCCATGCTGGGGCGCACCATCGCCGAGGTGTCCGAGGCGCAGGATGTTACCGTAGTTTGCTACAACTGCGGCCAAACTTTAACCATTGAACCCGCTCCTGAGACCGTTTTACGGGCCGGCGATAACCTTTTTATCTTTACCACCACAGAGCGATTAATGCCCTTGCTGCAAGCAGGAGTCAAGCCGCCGGAGTCGGCCTTAGACCTGGAGGCCGTAATTTTGGTGTGCGGGTTGGGGCATACCGGCTACCGGGTGGCGACCAATTTAGTGGGCCTGGGCCGGCGGGTGGCGGCCCTGGATTTTGGGCCGGAACGGCTCTCCGGGCGCTTGAGTGAGTTGGGGGTGCCGCTAAAATACGGCGATTTACGCTGGAAATCAACCTTGCTGGAGGCCGGGCTGGAGCATGCTACTGCCATTGTGGTTTGCACTGAGGATGACATGACCAATTTGCAGATAGCCCTGCGCGCCCGGTCGCTTAAGCCTGACATCCGGGTAGTGATGCGCCTCTTTGACGATAATCTGGGGCAGCACCTGCGCCAAACCTTTGCCATCAACGCGGTTTTTAGCACCTCGGCTTTGGCCGCGCCCGATTTTGTTTCAGCCGCACTCAACCGGATGAATGTGCGGATGGTGAATATTGAGGGGATTAAACAGGCCATTGTGCGGCTGCAAGTGGCCATGTCGGCCTTGTATGATGTGGCGGTGGCGGATTTGCAGCAGGAAGAGGGCTTGAGCGTTTTACTGCATGCCCGTGACGGCCAGGTAACTATTCCACCCACTCCCCAAACTCGCCTGCGGGTGGGCGATGAAATTGTGGTCATGGCCGTCCCGGACAAGCTGGAAGCCTTGAGTCAGCGTAATCACGCACTGGTGGCGCGCCAAGTATAAAATTTCGGAGTGCAAAAGCTATAGCTTTTGCAAAAGCTATAGCTTTTGCGCTCCAAGAAAGCTATTTTCAAAGAAGTGTTCACGAGCCAGCGACAAGTCACCAACGCGAAGTGTGAAAATCTTTACGTGACACCTGGCGCGTGACACCTGACACTATTTTCAGGAGTAGAAGATATGCGTATTGGTAAAGATTTAGTTGACAAACCTATTTACAGCATTACAGACGGCCGCTTTTTGGGCAAAGTCAAAGATGTCTATTTGAACTCTAATTTAGAAAACATCGTGGGCCTTTTCCTGGGCAGCGAGGGCATTTTCAACCGCCGCAACATCCTCATTACCCGCGAAAAGGTTACGCTGCTGGGGATTGACCTTATTCTGGTAGCCGACTCCGATGTGGTGCTGGAAGAGGAACAGCTTGCCGAGGCCGGGGAATGGCTGCGCCGGCAAAACATCCAGGGCCGGGGCGTGGATACCACCGGCGGCACCAAAGTAGGCGTGATTGGCGACATTGTGTTCAACGACCAGGGCGCCGTGATTGGCTTTAAGCTGGCCCGTGTTTTTGTGGAAGGGCCAATGGCAAAAAAGCAGGCGGTCGCCCGCGAAGTGGTAGTGGATGTGGGCAACATGGATGGGGCCATGACCATTGACCTGGCCCAGGCCGAACAACACCCGCTGAGTCTGGTCCAGTGAGCATGAGCCAGGCACAATCTAAATGTATTCTTGTCACCGGGGCCGCCGGCAAGGTGGGGCAAAATTTTATTGCCGCCCTCCTGGAGCGGCCCGATTTTGCTCACTGTACGGTGCGCGCCCTGTGTCATAACCGGCTGCTGACCCCGCAGCCCCGGCTGGAAATAGTACAAGGCAGCCTGGCCAACCTGGGTACAGTGCAGGCAGCCCTGGCCGGAGTTACCCACGTGCTGCACCTGGCTACCTCCAAAGAAACGCCCGAAACCATTATGGATGTTGCCATCAAAGGTTTATTCTGGCTGCTGGAAACCTGCCGCCAGAGCGACGCCTTTGAGCAGTTCATCCTCATCGGTGGGGATGCCGCCCTGGGCCACTTTTTTTACCCTCACCCGCAGCCGGTCACCGAGGCCCAAAAGTTTAGCGCCTATCCCGGCTGCTACGCCCTCTCCAAAGTACTGGAAGAGGTGATGCTGGAGCAGTACTACATTCAGTACCATCTCAATGGCTGCTGCCTGCGCGCCCCCTGGATTATGGAGAAGGATGATTTTAAGTATACCCTCTCCTTTGGAGATGACGTTTTTGGTGGGCCGCGCTGGGCTGACCTGGTTGAACCGGCCCAGGCCCAAGAGTATGCCCGCACCCATACCATCCCGGTGATGCTTGACCCCCACGGGCAGCCGGTTCTGCGCAATTTTGTGCACGTGGATGACCTGGTTGAAGCCATCTTGCTGGCCCTGGACAACCCCAAGGCCAGACAGCAAACCTTCAACATCTGCATGGATGAGCCGGTCAATTATCAGGCAGTGGCCGATTATCTGCGAGAAACACGGGGACTGCCTTCAGTCGGGCTTAAAACGCCCTTTTACTCCACCTGGTTGGATAACAGCAAGGCCAAATTTTTACTCCGGTGGCGGCCTCAGTATGATTTAAAGCGGCTCATCGAGGCAGCCTGGAGCTACCGGCGGGCCGCAGATGATCCGCGCGTGGTATGGTATCCGGGCTAGTTTCTTTGGCTCGCTTTACCGTTTCTGTTCTCGATGCTATAATTTTTTCAGCCTGTCTTGCGAGTTTTTATGACCAGTCAGTGGACTAAACCAACCAAATACATTGTAGGGGTGGGCCTGGTTTTATTTGGGCTGTACGTGCTCTATATTATCCGCCCCGTTATTACCATGCTCATCATTGCGGCATTGATTGCTTTTTTGCTGACGCCGCTGGTGAACTTTTTGCACGTGCAGTTAAAATTGCCCCGTGGGGGATCTGTTTTATTAGCCTATTTGCTGCTCATCTTGCTCATTTTGCTCTCGCCGCTTCTGTTTTTGCCACCCATTATTGAGGGCTACAATGCCATTGCCGGCATTGATTATCAAATTGCGCTGAATCGAACCGTTAGCTGGCTTACCAACACCCTGATAGAGTTAAATTCGGTGCAGCCCCATTTCTTTGGGGTGGCTATTGACCTCTCGCGCATAACGGCGCCGGCCTTGCAGGCGCTCCAGGATGCCGGTTCCACGCCCCTCACCTTACCTCCGGTTGAGACGCTGTTTAACTCCTTTAGTTCAGCCGCCACCATCACCTTTGATGTAGCCACCAGTGTGGCCGGCACCGTCTTTTCGGGGGCGTTGGGGATCATTTTTACCTTCTTCTACGCCATCTACATGAGTCTAGACTCTCACAAAATTGGGCCGTGGTTTTTGGGCCTCATGCCGGAACCGCACCGCCCCGAAGTATCGCGCCTGCTTATCCGCTTGCGCCGGATGTGGCGGGCTTATTTTAGGGGCCAGCTCAACCTCATGTTTATCATTGCTATCCTCATCTGGATTGGCGGGACGGCGCTGGGGCTGCCGGGCGCTTTTGCCCTGGCGGTGATTGCCGGGGTGATGGAAATTGTCCCCGGTTTAGGCCCTTTTTTGGCAGCGGTGCCGGCGGTGCTGGTGGCCTTGATTCAAGGTTCCACCTATCTGGATGTCAGCCATGTCACCTTTGCCCTCATCATTGTGGGCTTCTATTGGGCGGTGCAGCAGATAGAAAATAACTTTGTGGTGCCCCGGGTGCTGGGTGAAGCAGTTGAGCTGCACCCTTTGGTGGTCATGGTAGGGGTTGTTATTGGGGCCAGCGTGGGCGGCATTTTGGGCGCGCTGCTGGCCGCCCCGGTTATTGCCTCTACCCGTGAGATTATTGGTTATCTGTACGCCAAGATTTTGGATCAGGAGCCTTTTGCCGGCCAGGAAGATGAGGTTGAAGCGCCGGGGAGCACCTGGCTTGAACAAAGTAAAGCATGGCTGGGTAAGCTGCCCCAACTATGGGCCAGCCAGCGGAGTCAAGCTATCCGCAAAAAAAGGCAGTCCGAAATCTCAGGCAAAAATAAGCCCTAAGCGGTCACGGCATGGTCAAAGTCGCACCTTCCCGGAAGCTACATGCTGTTTGGGGCCAAGAGTTGGCCCCAAACCCGCCAATTTTTAGACAAAGCTTATTTGGAGCTTCCGGGAAGGTTTGTCACTCAGGCAAAAATAAGCCCTAAGCTGCTAAAGGGCTTGACGGTGGGGCCAGGATAGGCTATATTACCCACTCAACCACATTATCATGGTTTCACCAGGAGAGGTATGGCTCAAAACTCGGCAGATGGCTCTAAAAAACCCAACAAAAACCAACAGGCGACTACGGTTTTACTGGTCCGGCACGGCGACAACGATTGGACGGAAAGCCATAAATTAGCCGGACGCCTGCCGGGAGTCCATCTTAATGAGTACGGCCGGCAGCAAGCCGAGGCTTTGGGCCGGCGTCTGGCTTCGGCCAAACTGCAAGCCATTTATGCCAGCCCGCTGGAACGCACCCTGGAAACGGCTCAAGCCATTGCCTGCCACCATGGTTTAGAAATACAAACCCGGCCCGGCCTGATTGAAGTAGATTATGGGGAATGGATGGGCGAACCTGTCAAAAAATTAACCAAAACTAAAGCCTGGTCGGTAATTCAGTTTTACCCAAGCGGGGCCGGTTTTCCAGGCGGAGAAACCATGTACAGCATGCAAACCCGCTGTGTTCAAGAAATTAATGCCTTAGTTGCCGCTCATCCGGGGGAAACCATTGCGATTGTGGGCCATGCTGATCTGATTAAAGCTGCCGTAGCCCACTACCTGGGCGTTCACTTTGATCTTTTTCAGCGGATTGTCATCAGCACGGCCTCAATCACCTCCATCAGCTTTAGCCCGATGGGGCCGCGGATTATCACCGTAAACGATACCAGCCACAATCCCCCCCGACCTGAGCCACCAAAAAAGGCCAAAAAAGGAAATAAATAAATCCATGTCAGGCGAATTAATAGATTTTAACCCGGTTTCACGTATTACCATTGGGGCAGTGGGCCAGCCCGGTCAGCGCATATTTTTATTGCAGGCCAGTCAGGGCGCCTCAAGCATCACCCTCAAAATAGAAAAAGAACAGGCCATGGTTTTGGCTTCTAGCGCCATTCAATTGATCGAAGAGCTTGACGAAAAGTATCCTCGCTCACACTCCAAATTTGATAAACCCCTTACCTCAGACTTGATGCTGCGCGAACCGATGGAGCCGGCCTTTGTAGTGGGCCAAATTGGGCTGGGCTACGATAGAGATCAAGATATGGTGGTGTTGGTGGTGCAAGAGGTTGAATTTGAGGGGCTGGAAAAACCGGCAACCGCCCGTTTTTGGGCTACCCGCGCCCAAATCCAGGCCCTGAGCGACCACACCCTGGAGGTAGCCAGCAAAGGACGGCCCATTTGCCCCTTGTGTGACTCACCGATTGACCCGGAAGGACATTTTTGCCCTAAAAGCAATGGTCATGAAAAGCCGCAATGGTCGCAAATGATCAATTAGCTCCAAGCCAGATATTAGCCCACATAAAAACCAGCCAGCGCCTGCATCCGCAGGTTCCGGCAGCCGCCGAAACTGAACAAACGCTGGTGACGCTGCTGGAAGGCGACATAGAACTGGAAGGCGTCATGCCCTGGAGTTCCAACTATACCTTTCTGGCCAGGCTAAACAACCAAGCCACTCAAACCAGGCTTTTAGCCATTTACAAACCCGGCCAGGGAGAACGGCCCTTGTGGGATTTTCCGGAGGGCAAGCTGTGCTACCGGGAGTTTGCCAGTTACCTGGTCAGCCAGGTGTTGGGGTGGCCTAACATTCCGCCTACGGTGCTGCGCAAGGGGCCGCACGGCCTGGGGTCGGTTCAGCTTTTTATTGATGCCGAGTACGAGGCCCACTACTTTAATATGCGCCACATCTCGGCCCTGGCTGAAGATTTTAGGCGTATGGCCCTGTTTGATTATATCGTCAACAATGCTGACCGCAAGGGGGGCCACTGCCTTAAAGACAAAGAGGGCCAAATTTGGGCTATTGACCACGGCTTAACCTTTCACACCGAGTTTAAGCTGCGGACCGTGATTTGGGAATTTAGCGAAGAAGAAATTCCAGCTCCCCTATGCCGTGATTTGGAAAGGCTTAAAAATGCCCTGGGGGAATCGGCGGAGTGGCGCCAGGTTTTGAGCTACTTTATCAGGCCCAAAGAAATTCAAGCCTTCAAGCGGCGCGTTGAGCGGCTGCTCTCGGCAGGTCATCTGCCGGAACTTCATTCAGGCCGCAACGTCCCCTTCCCCCCTATTTGAGCTACCCCATTAAGGAATGGGGACAGAAATACCGGCCCCAAGTATTTGCAGCGGCTCAATCAACACCGCCGGAAAAAGCCCCACCAGAATAGTAACGGCCACCAGCAGGCTAATCAAAACCAGCGCGCCCGGCGGTTCCTGGAGGGTAAACCTTAAATGCAGGCGCGTTGCCGGCCCATTTTTGCCGGCATTATCCGGCGCGGCCAGGGCGGCCCTGAATCCCCGCAAATAGCCAACCGCCACACCCAATCCGGCGATGGTCAGCAAGAGCAGGCCACGGGGGTCTGCCTCGGTGATGGAGCGGAGCAATTGCCAGTGCAAGGCAAAACCGGCTGTAAAAGGTGCACCGGCCAGGGTTAACCCACCCAAGAGCAGCCCGATGGTTGCAACCGGCATTTGCTGGGCCACGCCTCGCACCTCGGCAAAACCATCACTGGCGGTGCGCAGGCGGATGGCCGAGGCGCTGGCCGCAATGAGCATGAGGGCCAGGGCGCGCACCGTCAACCCCACCAAAATTGTCAGCACGGCCGTTGCGCCGCCCAGCCCTAATACGGCCAGGGTACACCCCAAATCATACAGGGCAGCGCAGCCCATCAACTCGCTAAAACCGCGCTGCACGCTGGCCATTGCCCCGCCCACAAAGGCAGTGGCGACCCCGGCGATGATGATGGCGTTGACCATGTGAGGCGATCCAACCAACCAGGGAAAATCACCCAGCAAATGCAGCAATGATGAAAAAGCAACCGCCGGAAAGGTAATCAACACAAAGGCAGCCACGGCCGGGGATGCTTCGGCGGCAATAGAGGTTAACCAGCCATGAAAGGGTGTGACCGCCAGCAAGATGGCAAAACCCACTCCCACCAGGATAACAGTTTGCTGTAAAGCGTCGGCGGCCTGTAGCCCACCACTCAATTGATAAAAATCAATCCGCCAGGCCGCCAGTAAAAATAGGGGCGTGGCCAGCGACATCAAGATGAGAAAACGCAAAGCTGCCCGCGTTGATTCCAAACGTCCCTCTTGAATGATAAACACGGTTAGAATCACCGCACCCTGGATAAAGATAGCAGCAAAACCCAGGTGGCGCGACAGGCTGGCGGCCACAAACAGGCCCACCACCGCCAGCCCCACCGGATAAAAGGTTCGGCCAACCCTGGCCCTTACCAGGGGCGGGGAAAGCACCCGTTTTTTCCTGGCTTCATCCTTATACAGCGTGCGCAGAGCCGCACCCCGCATCAATACCGGTATCAAAAAGAGGAAGGCGGTAGCCACAAAAAGCAGGGTCAAAATAATTTGAGACAGGCGGTCTAGCTCAACACTGCGGCCCAGCAGCTCCAGGATAACCCCGGTAGGCAGCCGGATGACCAACCCGGCCGTGATCAGCGCCACCAGCGCGGCTACGATCGCCCCCCAAGCCACCTTTCGCAGCAGATAAACCAGCGGCACTGCCCCAATCGGCAGCGCAATCAACCATAAAGCAGGCGGCATTATAGCTCTTCCTCCGGGCCAGCCCCTCGCACTACCGTTAAGTAGCCAATAGCCAGGGCCAACAATAAGTTGATAGCACCCCACAACCCAGTAATCAACAAACTTTTTTCCAGGGTAGAATAATACAGGTCAAAACCGGTCAGCAGCGTAAAAAGACCATGCCCGGCTTTCATGGGGTCTTCGGTGAGGGTGAGGATGACCAAACCCACCAAAATCAACCAGTAGATGGCGGTGGTCAGGGCCGCCGATAGACCCGGCAGTACAAAAGTATTGCTCAGGGTGAAGGCTACCAACATCAACAACAGGCTCAATAAAATCCTAAAGGCCAAACCGGTGGCGGCCTGCCGGCGGCGGCGGTAGCGCCCCACAATCAGCGAAATGAAGGAAAAATTCTTCCACCAGTGATAAATTGTCTGCCCAAAACCTTCTCGTTTTTCCGTCAGAGCCGAAAGTGGGGTAAAGCCGGTAACCACTTGCCGGGCCGAGAGAAACAGAATGGGGCAGATAAAGGCCCCAATCATCACCTTTAGCACGGCAATATCAGGCCGCACCAGCCGAGAGAGAATCAGGCCGACCAGGATATATTGAAGCAGCAGCGCCACAATCAAAGTCCGCCAATCGCGCACAATCAAAATAATCGCCCCGGTGATAAACAAGCCCAGCAAGGCAGACTCTTGGGTAATGAATTGAAGCTGGCGTAAAAACTCAGGCAGAATTGGCATGGGAATAAAAAATAAGAAATTTATGTACTCAGCAGAATCACCAGGACGCCCACCAGGGCGGTCAAAAGCGCCCAGCCGATGTAGTGCTGGCCCTCGATAATCACCCATAGGCGCAGCACAAATTTGCTGAGGCGATTAAAAATACGCTCCATCCCCACCAACAACCAACCCAGGCTAAACCATTCAGCCGGGTCATGGGGAGGTAGGCCCAACCAGGCCAACAAACGCGGCCTCAAATATTCCGCCCCCAGCCCGCCCGCTATGGTCATTATGAAAGCCAGCCACACCGCCGGTGGTTGGTTAAAACCGGCCGGGGGCAGCTCGGTTTTGGTCATGGCGGCCAGAATCAGCGGGGCCAGGCCCGGAATGAGAAACGGAACCATAATCACGATGCTGACCAGGGAGCGCCGCTCGTTCATTTCATCTCCCTGCCACAGGGTGAACCAATAGCGAATCAGCCCGCTAAAGGCTAAAGCTTCGGCCAGCATTAGCAGGGTCAAGGCCACGGTTGAACCGGTCACGTAAAACAGATTGCTATACATGGCCGTGCGGGCCAGCCAGCCCAGAGAAAAGGGCAGCCCGACCAGGGTTAGCGTGGCCGCCAGGGCCGGCAAATAGGGCCACGACCAGGCCCCTTCATTGAGGCGCGGCCGCCCCAGACGAGGCGTCAGCCACAACACAATCAGGCTCAACATCAGGCCAACTACATAGACCGTAATCAGGCCCGGTCCCACAGGCATCATCAACAGCCCCAGTAGAGCTTCAACCAGCAGCAGACGGGCTAAAAAGTGGGCCGGCTGCGCCGACAGCCAGGCCAGAAGGCCATTGAGCAGCGCCAGGATCAACACCAGCCAGACCACCCCCTCTGGTAGTGGTTTGGTCATCACCCGGGCCGCCACGTAAATGCCGGCGCTCAACGATAAGCCCAGATAAGTTAAGCCGTGCTCATCCCCGCTGCGAGCATGCCGGTGGGCTTCCAGGAAAGGGTAAAGCCCCAGGCGCAGCCATAAAGCCAGGCCCAGCCAGGTAGCGCCGGAAACCAGGCCGGAGGCAGGGGTAAGGGTAGACAGGGTCAGGCCAAAGGCGGTAAAAACTCCTAAAAAGACTCGGCCCAGGCTCAAATTACGCTGGCCGCGCTGCAGCCAGTAAAACATGGTCAGCACATCAAAACCAAAGATGGCGTA
>CAZDMM010000080.1:0-16198 GCA_964505845.1 uncultured Caldilineaceae bacterium | reverse complement strand
AGCCAGTCTTTGCCCTGCTGTTTGTAATTGTCAACAATATTTTTGAGGATGGCTTCTTGAGCGCGCTTTTCCAGGTCTTTTCTAAGATCAGATGGCATAAATGAATGCAATTTAAGGCCGGGATTAGGGGATTAGGGGATTTTTCTTATTTTATCCCCTGCTTCGCATCCCCAAATCCCGGCTAAGTTAGCTTATATCTGAGTTTACTTTGTAAAGTTAGCTAGAGGCGCTGCTGCTGGCGGCTTGCTCGTCGCGGGCTAGCCCCAGACGGCGGCGGCGTTCTTCCAATTGACTATCCAGGCGATCTTTCCCCAGCACTTCGTCCATCTGGTTAGAAAGGCGGCCTGCGCGCATCTCCACTTCGGCGTCGGCCCGGTCCAGCCGCTCCCGAATTTTATCGGCCACGCGGGCAACATCGGAGTCGCCCACGCCTTCCAGCGCATCCAGCGATTTCATGCTCTTGGCCGCAATCTCTTTGGTCTTGGCCAATTCTAACAAGCCCAACACATGCTCGCGTTCCTGGCGAATGGTACGCAGGCGCGCTTCCAGCTTCAAACGGGCATCCTGTAATTTATCGGCCTCGCCCTTCTGCTGCTCATACTGCTTGCGATACTCCTCAGCCAGGTCAGACTTGGTGTTGTACTGGCTCTGGGCGGCCATGGCCAAATCCTCTTTGCCCAGCGAGAGCAAACGGTCAATGTCGCGGTCCAACGCCTCGGCCTCAGCCTGAAAGGTTTCATACTTGCGCTGGAGAGTTTTGACCTGGCCTTTGATAGTGACCAGGGCGTCTTCCAAGTCGTCCAGGTTATCCTCGGCCTGGCGGATATACTCGTCCAGCACCGCCACCGAATTGGCGTCGAGCGCCCTATCCACCATTGCGTGCAAGTTTGCTTTGATGAGCGTGTCAATTTTTTGGAAGATTGATTGCGCCATGAATGGGTCTCCTTGAGAAGTGATGCATAAAGCGTAAAACGTAAAGCGTAAGAATTTTAGGATAGCAAGACATTACGTTTTACGCTTTACGTTTTATAAAGTAAAAATTTAATACGCTAGCATAATTTGCGTGTTCATTATACACAGTATCCAGCCAAACTCAAAGTTTGATGGTATTGTCACTCTTGAACACACATGCTAGAATAATGGTTGGTAATTTACCATTTACTAATAACCAATTACCAATTACTAATCACCAATCACATCAAAAGCAACATGAGCAAGATTCAACGAGTCCATTTTACCTTGTCGCTGCCGCCCAGCATCAACAACCAATACACCCAGGTTGGCAAGATGCGGGTGCTGTCTAAAGAGCATGAGGCTTTCAAACGGCAGGTAGACCGCCGCATCCATCGCCTGCGGGTAGACGGGGTGATTAATGATGAGTTTGTGGCCGCGCTCAAAGCCGGCTGGATTGGTCTCTTTTTGGATTTTTATTTTGAAACCCCTCTCAAGCGTGATCTGGACGGCGGCTTGAAGATTACCCAGGATGCCATTTTGTCGGCGCTGGAAATTAATGATAACCGGGTGGTGGATATTCACCTGGTCAAGCGGATTGCCCCCAACAATCCCCGCGTAGAAGTGGAACTGGAAGCGATTCCAGAGTGGCAGTTTGATGAGGAGTACATTTACCGGGAGGGATAAACCTGTGTATCTTCCAAAACATTTTGCGGAAAACGATACTGCCAAGTTATTCGATTTTATTCAGGCCAACAGCTTTGGGATTCTATTTTCGATGCATCGAGGTCAGCCCTTTGCTTCCCATCTACCGTTTTTGGTAGCGCGTGATGAGGGGAAAAACGGCTATTTATGGGGCCACCTGGCCAAAGCCAATTCTCAGTGGCAGGATTTGGCCGGTGAGGTATTGGTTGTCTTTTCCGGCCCGCATGCTTACATCTCTCCGGCCTGGTATCAGGAAGATCATACGGTGCCAACCTGGAATTACGTGGCGGTGCATGTTTACGGCAACATTACCGTCAGCCACGAGCCGGACGAATTGCTCAAAATTGTGCAAGACTCGGTTCAATTTTATGAGTCAAACTACCCTGAGCCGTGGAGGCTGGATAGTTCCGCCGAGTATGTCCACAAAATGGTCAAGGGCATCGTCGGCTTCAAAATTGAAATTACCCGCCTGGAAGGTAAATGGAAACTCAACCAGAATCATTCCCTGACCCGGCAGGAAAGAGTCGTGAACGCTTTGAAACAGGCGGACGATCAAAATTCACAGGAAATTGCGACCTTGATGGAAAATAACTTGCGGTAGTACAATAGATAATCATTGCCTGGCAAGACATTACGTTTTATCCCCTCTTAGAAGATAGTTCATCTCGAAAGGTAGATACAATGACAGATCGTCCCATGCCAACCTTGCACGACATCATCGCCGCCCGGCCTCACGTGTACCGCTATTTGCGCCCGACGCCGCTCTACCGCTACCCCGGCCTGAGCGAGCTGCTTGGCGCGGAAGTGTGGGTTAAGCACGAGAACCATCAGCCGGTGGGCGCGTTCAAGGTGCGCGGCGGCCTGAATTTGGCCGCCCACCTGAGCGAGGCCGAGCGCCGGGCCGGCCTCTTTACCGCCTCAACCGGCAACCACGGCCAGAGCATCGCCTTTGCGGCTCACGTGCATGGCATCAAGGCGACCATCGCCGTGCCGGAGGGCGCCAACCCCGGCAAAGTGGCGGCCATGCGCGGCCTGGGCGCCGAAGTCATCTTTTATGGCTCTGATTTTGATACCGCCCGCGAGTGGATTGCCGCCGAGGCCGAGGCGCGGGGTGGCCGCTTTGTCGGCCCCACCGAAGAGGCGTTGATTTGCGGCGTCGGCACCTATGCCCTGGAAATTCTGGAAGATTTGCCGGAGGTGCAGAGCATCATCGTGCCAGTCGGCGCGGGCAGCGGCGTGTGCGGAACCAGCCTCGTTGCCAAGAGCATCAACCCCGCCATCGAGGTCATTGCGGCCCAATCGGCCCAGGCCCCGGCCATGCAACTGAGTTGGAAATCGGGCCAAATGGTGACGGCAGAGACGCGCACCTTTGCCGAAGGAGTGGCTACGCGAGTGCCCTTCCTCAACACCCAGCGCATCATGCGCCGCTACCTGGATGATTTTGTCCTGGTTGACGACGCGGCCATCAAAGAAGCGATTGTGCTGTTGTTACAACACACCCACAACCTGGCCGAAGGCGCGGGGGCAATTTCCCTGGCGGCGGCGTTGCAGTTGAAGGACCGGCTGGTCGGGAAAAAGGTCGCGCTGGTGTTGAGCGGGGGGAATCTGGCCCTGGAGCAGTTGGGGGAGATTTTGAGCCATCGCAAACCCTAAAGCTTCCGGGAGATGACCAACGCAAGGGCCGGGTGATCATCCGGCCTGGGGGTGAACCATCCCCTCGCCACATTTTAGCCGAGAGGTGGAGGAGCAATATGCCCAACTGGACGATGGTTCAAGCTCTCAACAACGCTCTGGCTTTAGAGCTTGAACGAGATGAGCGAGTCCTGATCTTTGGTGAAGACGTGGGCAAAAATGGCGGCGTCTTCCGCGTGACCGATGGCTTGCAGGCCCGCTTTGGCGAGGAGCGAGTCTTTGATACCCCGCTGGCCGAATCGGCCATTGTGGGTACGGCCCTGGGCATGGCGCTGTACGGCCTGCGCCCGGTGGTCGAGATTCAGTTTGCTCCTTTCACCTTCCCCGCCTTTAATCAAATTGCCACCCAGGTGACCCGGCTGCGCTACCGTTCCGGCGGCGTTTTTACCGCGCCGCTGGTCATCCGCACCCCCACCGGCGGCGGCGTCCGCCCCCCGGAGATGCACTCCGACGGCGTCGAAGCCTATTTCATGCATATGCAGGGCCTCAAAGTGCTCTATCCTTCCAATCCATACGACGCCAAGGGGCTGCTCCACGCCGCCGTAGACGACCCCGACCCGGTGCTGCTGCTGGAGCATATGAAGCTTTACCGCTCGGTGCGGCAAGAAGTCCCGGCGGAACGATACACGGTACCGATTGGTCAGGCGGCGCTGGTCAAAGCGGGTCAGGATGTGAGCGTAATCACCTATGGGGCTATGGTCAACGTGGCGGTGCAGGCGGCCGCCCAGGTGGAAGGGGCTACCGGCGCCACCGTAGAAATTATTGACCTGCGCACCATCGCGCCGCTGGATGAAGAAACTATCGCCACTACGGTCAGCAAGACCGGCCGGGCGGTGGTGGTGCATGAAGCGCCTCGCACCGGCGGTGTCGGCGCGGAGGTGATTGCGGTTATTAATGAACACTGCCTCTATTCGTTGCTCAAACCCATCGAGCGTGTGACCGGGCCGGATGCCCCCTTCCCTGTGCCCAAGCTGGAAGACGCTATCATGCCAACGGTCAGCCGGGTGGTCAGAGCGATAAGGCGGACGTTGGAGCCGTGAAAGAGGGTAATTGGTAATTACCAATTACCAATTACCCTGGCAGAGGATACTTTGGAGCTAAACAGATGGTTGTGGGTGACTTAGCCACAACGGTAGATGTGCTGGTGCTGGGGGCTGGGCCAAGCGGCTGCACGGCGGCTATTCGAGCGGCAGAGCTGGGCAAGCAAGTGGCGCTGGTAGACCCCGGTTTGCCCGGCCATAGCTTCGCTCAAATCGGGTTGGCGCTCCGTACTCTGCTGTCTGCCGCAGGCCGATTTTCGCAACTGGCCCGGCAAGGCATTATCCTGGGGGACACGCCGCCCCGGCCTGACTGGAATCGTTTGCAAAGCTGGAAGAATCGCTTGATTCAGGAGTATCTTGACGGGCTAAAGCGCCAGCTTGACCAGGTAGAATTGGTTGAGGGGCGCGGCTGGTTCCTTTCTCCCAATGAAGTCAGAATTGAAGGGGAGTACGGCGCCAAGCGTTACCTCTTTGACCACGCCGTGATTGCTACCGGCGCGGAAGCGACTGCCTGGCCGGATTTGCCCTTTGACGGCGAGCGTGTGCTCACCCCTGCCCAGACCTTGTCCCTGGCCCAACTCCCGGAAAGAATCAACCTCATCGGTGCAGATAGCACTACCGCTGAGTTGGCCACTCTGTTTGCCAAATTAGGCGTTTCGGTGCGTCTCTTCATTCCGGCGGGTCAATCTCTCCTGGCTGAATTTGAGCCGGCGGTACAGAACAGTTTGGAGAAATTGGGAGTCGAAATAGATACAGAGCTGACAGGCACACTTTACGAAAACCTGCCAGGTTTGGTTGTAGTTTCTGCCGGTTTGACTCCTCGCACCGCAGATTTGAACTTGGCTCACGCGGGCGTCGCCATTGATGCTCACGGCTATATCGGCATCAATGACCGCCAACAAACGAGCAATCCGGTCATTTACTCCATCGGCGCGGTGACCGGTGCGCCCTTTTTGGCCCACGTCGCTGTCAAACAAGGCCAGGTGGCGGCTGACCACATTGCCGGGCGAGCGGTACAATTCGCGCCCCAGGCAATTCCCCGCGTAGTTTACACCGATCCGCCCATTGCCTCTGTCGGTTTAACGGCTGCTGAGGCTGAAGCGGCCGGGTATCAGGTGTCAAGTATCAAGTATCAGGCCGCTAGGGGGCCTTCGGCTCTGTCAGGTGTCTTTGATAGTAGCGATGAACATTTTGTCGAACTGATAGCGGAACAAAGCAGTGAGGTTTTATTGGGCGTGGCCGTGGTGGGGGCGCAGGCCGAAACGCTGATTGGCGAGGCGGCTCTGGCCTTAGAGATGGGAGCTACCCTGACCGACCTGGCCGAAACGCTGCATCCGTATGGGGGAGCAGGGGAGGCGCTGGCACAAGCGGCGGAGATGGCCTTGAAGTAAAGCGTAGTGCGTAGTGCGTGTTCCGTAAAGAATTTTACGCACCACGGACCTATCCAATGTCCGAGTCTCTCTTCGTTTACGGCACCTTGATGAACCCGCTAATCCAGCAGCGCGTCTTTGGCCGGGTGACACCGGGAGAGCCGGAGACGCTGGCCGGGTATGGGAAGGATTATATTCGCCTGGGCGGCGGCGTCTATCCCATCATCAGACCGGAGCCTGGCAGCGTAGTAGAAGGGCGGCGGCTGCAAGTGACGCCGGCGGAGTTGCGGTTGATTGACCGGTATGAGGGGCCGGCTTATCGGCGGGTACGGGTGAGGTTGGTCAGCGGGCGGGAGGTGTGGGTGTATACGGCTCTGTTGGCCGGTCAAGCCCCACCGAGGCCGAAGCCGAGCGCCAACGAGCCGAAGCGGAAGTTGCTCGCTTGCGTCAGGAGTTGGCCCGGCGGCAGGGAGAGGGTGGATAAAAGACTCTCCCACCCGACCCTGGCTCAATCTGTTACATCTGTGTGAAACTGATAGATAAAATTGCTGCTGCGCTCCTCCCTCCACCGGCGAACGTCGCCGCAGGGCGCCGATTGATGACAATTACTAAACCAGGGGTGTCAACTTGCAAGTTGACACCCCTGGTTTTTATACAATCTCCAACGCTGCCCGCATGCGCTCCAACGCCTCTACCAGGGTAGCACGGGTGCAGCCAAAATTGAGGCGCACAAAGCCCTCGCCGCCCGGCCCAAACATGGTTCCATCGTTGAGGGCCACGCCTGCCTGTGTCAAGAAAAAGTGAAAGGGATGGTCGCCGGCGGCGCTTTGGCGGCAGTCGAGCCAGGCCAGGTAAGTGCCCTGCGGGTTGGTGATTTGCAGGCCGGGTAAATGTTCCAGCACATATTCTACCATAAAATCGCGGTTGGCCGTAAGGTAGGCCAGCAGTTGAGTCAACCACTCCCCACCTTCCTGGTAAGCGGCCAGGGCCGCCGCTGCACCCAACACATTGACGCCCGGCACAAGACCCTGGTTTAAGGTGGTGAACCGGCGCAGCAGGTCGGGGTTTTGGATAATGGCAAAACCACACTCCAGGCCGGCAATGTTAAAGGTTTTGCTGGGGGCCATCAGGGTGATGGTTTGCCGGGCAATTTCGGGGGCCAGGGCGGCGATAGGCAGGTGCGCGGCCCCGTCCAGGAGCAGGTCGCAATGAATCTCATCGGAGCAGATGATGAGGTTGTGGCGCAGGCAGACCTCAGCCAGCCGGGCCAGTTCTTCACGGGTGTAGCAGCGTCCCACCGGGTTGTGAGGGTTGCACAGGATAAACAGCTTTGGTTGCGGAGTCATCGCGGCCTCAAAGGCGTCGTAATCTATGTCGTAGCGCAGCAAGCGATTTTGGGCCGTTACGGCCAATTGGGCCGTCTGCAGGGTTAAACCCTGGTTGGCCGGGGCGGTTAAAAACGGCGGGTAAACCGGCGTCTGCACCAGCACGCCCGCGCCGGGTTCATTGATGGTGCGGCAGACCGCGTTCAGCCCGCTGACCAGGCCGGGCAAAAAGATAATTTGCTCCGGCGTAACCGTCCAGCCGTACAGCCGCAGCAGGCGCTCGCAGATGGTTTGGGGCAGTCGGGGCGAGGGGCGGCCATAGCCAAACACGCCGTGCGCTACCCGCTGGTGCAGCGCCTCCAGTACGGCTGGGGGTGAGATAAAATCCATGTCTGCCACCCACAGCGGCAGCACGTTATCGCCGTAATCATTCCATTTGTAGCTGTCAGTCCCGCGCCGCTCAATGGGGGTATCGAAGTTGTAGGTCATGTAAGTTTGTTCCTTTGCCAATACTGTTTAAGGTTGGAAGATTGGAAGGCTGCGCTCTGCGCGCCTCCGGCAAGATTGGCAAATTCCAGCCTTCCAGCCTTCCAATCTCCCATTCTTCCATCATACCGAGGCCGCTACCGCCCTCTCAAACTTCTCCAACCCCTCGTTAATTTGGGCTTCGGTGACGACCAGGGGCGGAATCCAGCGGATAACGTTGGCGTACATGCCGCAGGTCAGCAGGATAAGGCGGCCTTGTTCCAGGGCATGCCTGACGACCCGCTTGGTGAGATCGGCGTCCGGCTGGCCGGTGTCAGGATTAGTAAATTCACAGCCGACCATCAGCCCCAGGCCGCGCACATCGCCCAGGGCTGGGAAACGGCTTTGAATTTCGGCCAGGCCGTCCATGAGCTGTTTTCCACGCGCGGCCGTATTTTCAAGCAGGCCCTCTTCTCGGATCACTTTGATGGTAGCCTCGGCGGCGGCGCAGCCCATCGCATTGCCGCCGTAGGTGCCGCCGTGCGTGCCCACCTGCCATTTGCTCATAATCTCGCGGCTGGAGGCGATGGCCGAGATAGGGAAGCCGCTGGCCAGTCCCTTAGCCATGACCATAATATCGGGCTTGATGCCGGCGTGCTGGTGCCCAAAGAATTGGCCGGTGCGCCCAAAACCGCTTTGCACCTCGTCTACAATGAGCAGGATGCCGTGCTCATCGCACACCCGGCGCAAACCCTGTAAAAATTCCGGCGGGGCGGGCACGTAGCCGCCTTCGCCCAGTACCGGCTCGATGACCATAGCGGCGGTTTCTTCGGGCGCGCTCTGGGTGTGAAGCAGCAGGTCTAGCTCTTGCAAGGCCCACTGGCTCACCTGGGCGGCGCTCATGCGGTAACGATAGGCATAGGGAAAGGGGGCCACAAAAATGCCGCCCGGCAGCGGTTGGTATTTGACCCGGTAAACCGTTTTGGCGGTGGTCATAGCCATGGTTTGGGCTGTCCGGCCATGGAAGCCGCCCTGAAAGACAATGATGTTGGGCCGGCCGGTGTAATGCCGGGCTAACTTCACCGATCCCTCGATGGCCTCGGCCCCGGAATTGGAGAAGAAAAAGGTATCCAGGTGGGGCGGCGTCACTTCGTTGAGGGCTTGACTCAGCCGGATCAGCGGCTCGTGAAAGTAGCAGTTAACCTGGGCGTGCAGAATTTTGGCCGCCTGATCCTGAATCGCCTTGACCACGGCCGGGTGGCTGTGCCCGGTATTAGTAACGCCGATGCCGCTGGTAAAATCCAGATATTTTTCGCCCTCGGTGGTAAAAACGTGGCTCCCCTCACCACGCTCGATGACCAGGTTGGTCACCCGGCTCCACACCGGGGAAATATGGGATAAATCGTGCGCCATAGCTGACTCTCTCCTTTGTTGAAAAGTGCCTCATTTTACTGCTGAGGCAATGGTTAAACAAATAAATTATAATTTTAGTGCTCTTTTGGGCCAAGATGCAGGGGACTCAAACAAATTTCAAACCGAGATGTGCTATATTTAACATTATTAACCGTTTATCCAAAAAACCGGCCACGTAGCTGACGCATAGGGATGCGTCAGCCAAGGCTTTTGAATAATTAAGAAATGACCTGGTTTAGACGATTTGGAAAATTCTAAACTTTTGTGCTAATCTGTGAAGCTAATTTGGTAAACTGGCTACTGCCTGATTATTTTTCAGAAAGTCTACCGTGAATTTTGAAACCGTTGTGCTGCCAAGTCAGGCCATTTTTCCACTTGGCATTGCCGTAACCTATGTGGCTCTGTGTCTTTTTGTTTTGGCCACGCGCAAGCCGGATACCGCTACCGACCGGCTGTTGGTGGTCTATTTGCTTTTGACCGCCCTGTGGAATATCAACCTGGTGATCGCTTTTAACCTCAGCGATGTCTTTCCTTTTCTGCCCGGTTTAACCTGGATGCACTTGCTGGCTTACGGCCTGATTTTGTTGGGGGTGGTCTATTGGACCTTTGCCAGGGCCTTTCTTCATTATGACTGGAAAATTACCGGGACGTGGGCAGCAGGCGGAGTTTGTATCATCCTGGCCGTCGTGTTTGATTTGCAGTGGCTGGTTTTGCCGACTGAGTGGTTGAGTTGGAGTGGAGGCTGGCTCAATGCCCACACCCTTGGCCTGGTCTTGTGCGGCCTGGGTTGGGCCTTTTTTACAGGGATGAGCGCCTATACCGCTGTGGCTCAGGCCAACCGCACTCAAAGCCCGGCTCATCGCAACCGCATCCAGTATTTGCTGGTCTCTACGGTGCTGTTGGGCCTGGGTTACAGCTTGTTTTTATCCCTCATTGATCCTTTGTGGACGGCCGGTTTAGTGATCACCGGCCTGGGTGGGGCGCTGTTAACCTATACGGTGGTGGTCGAAAACTTGCGTCACCTGGGCACCGGGGGACGGCAGGTTATCGGCGGTTTGGTAGTGACCCTGGTGACGGTGCTGATTTATTTGGGCGGCATTTATATGGTGGAGGCTTTTTTGGGGGACGCCCTGGCCCAGAGTTTGTCCGCTTATCTGGACCGGAACCTGGCCATTGCCATGGTCACGGCGGTGCTGTTGACCATTGTTTACACTCCGGTTCAGCGGGTTAGCCAGTATGTCACCAATCGCTTTTTGTTTGGCCAACATTACGATTACCAGCAGGCCATTCGGAGCTATGGCCAGTTGATCAGCAACCGCCTTTACCTGGGTGAACTGGCCCAAGTTGCCACCCAGCATATCAATGGGGTGTTGGGCCTGACCCGCAGCACCCTCTTTATTCTCGACTCCGATGCCGCCGAACAGTTAAACTTGCGCGCCCTGGCTGCCCCCGGCGCCAATGGCAACCCCAAAATCATCACCTTCAAAAAAGACACCCCTATCACCCACCGTTTGATTGTTGAAGGGGAGCCTTTATCCCAGTACACCATTGACATCTCGCTTCAATTCAAAACTGCCCCGGAGTATGACCGCCAGACGCTCAAGGCCCTGGATTTTGAGTGGTTTATCCCGATCCTTAAAAAAGAGCAACTGGTGGGGCTGTTTGCCTTAGGCTCCAAAAAATCTGGCCGGCCCTACAATGAGCAGGATATGCGCCTGCTGACCACTCTGGCCGACCAAACCGCCCTGGCTCTGGAGAACGCCACCCTGTTTGATGGTATGCAGCGCAACCTGGAAGAGATGACCCGCATGAAGAATTTGATGGATAGCGTTTTTGACAGCATGGATAGCGGTGTTATCACCACCGATACCATCGGCAAAATTACCCTGTACAACCGGGCTGCCGCCGCTATTTTGGGATTCCCGCCGGAGGGCTGTGTCGGCCTGCCTTACACCGAAGTGCTGGCTTCGCTCAATAATACCATCTTCCCTAACCTGGTCACGAATGTGGCCCGCCGAGAAACCCACTACAACGATTACGAAATCATCTCCGAATTACCCCAGCGAGGCCGGGTGAATCTTAGCCTTGATTTGGCCCCCCTCAAAGATGCCCAGGATCAAACCCAGGGTGTAACGATTATGGTGGATGATGTGACCGAAACCAAGCGGCTGCGAGCCGTGCATGATATGTTCCGGCGGTACGTGTCGCCGGCTGTGGTAGACCGTTTGCCCTCTAACCCGGTTGATTTGCGCTTGGGCGGCCATCGCCAGGAAATTAGCATCATTTTTGCCGATATTCGGGGTTTTACGGCTTTTAGTGAAAAAATGCCCCCGGAGAAGCTGGTTGACACCCTAAATGAATACCTCTCTATTGCCGCCGCCTCAATTTTGATGTTTGAGGGCACTCTGGATAAATTTGTGGGCGATGCGGTGATGGGCATTTTTAATGCCCCGCTGCAGCAGCCCGACCACGTGCTGCGGACGGTCAAAGCGGCGGCGGCCATGCAGCGGGCTATTGCGGATTATCATCAGAATATCGGCGAGGAGCGGGCGCTGGCGTTTGGGGTGGGCATCCACGTGGGCGAAGCGGTCGTGGGTAATGTGGGCATGTCGGACCGGATGGATTACACCGTCATCGGCGATACCGTCAATTTAGCCAAGCGCATTCAAGAAAATGCGCCGGGCGGCACGGTGCTGCTCAGCGAAGCCGTTTACGAAATTGTCGAATCTGAGGTCAAGGTTGCTTTTTATAAAGAAATGCAGGTCAAAGGCCGTGAGCAGCCGGTCAAAACTTATCAATTATTGTACGATTAACCCCCAAAATTACATTGATCTGCGCCAAAAATTAATTTGAACCGGTTCAGGCAGGCGCGATACCAGCAGCTTGCCGCTCAACCACCAGAAAAACAACATCCCCCCAAAATCACTCAACCAGTCACGGAGACTGGCCGTGCGCACCGGCGACCAGGCCTGGGCCACTTCTTCGGTCGAGGCAAATGCCAGAGGCAGCAGAATGGCCAGCGGGATGAGCCAGTGCCCCAGCCGGACTTTCCGGCCGCCCACCAAAAGATTCAACCAAAAAACGACCATGCCAAACAGGATAAAGTGGAGCACCTTATCCGACATGGGCCAATCCAGCAGGCCCCACGGCAGCAGGTCAAGATAAGCCATCTCGGTGACGACGATGACCAGCGCCGCCTGCGCCCAAAACAGCCAGCCCCAATTGATCCGGCCCGGTTGGGCGGCCACGATCAACCCATAGCTGGCCATGCCCACACCCACGCCCACAACAGCCCCGCCAAAAATATCGGTGGGATAATGCAGCCCCAGGTAAACCCGGCTGAGGGCAATCAAAGTGGCCCCGCTCAAGGCAGCTACCCACCCATACCAGCGCCGGTAAGTCAGAGCGAGGATGATGGCCGTCGCAAAGGCGGCGGCGGCGTGCCCACTGGGGCAAGAGGGAAAATTGGGGGTCTGCACCAGCAGGCGCACCCCCTCTGGCCGGGGGCGGAGGGCCAGGTATTGCAGGATAAAAGTCAGCATCAAGCTGGCGGCCAGGGCGACCAGGATTGCCAGCCCCACCCGGCGCCGGCGGCTGCCTGACAAAACTATTCCCAGGCCGGGCAGCAGGGCCAATCCGGCGTAGGTTAACCCGATCATCACCCCATCGAGGAAGGGGTGGGCCAGGGTTTGGTTGAAAAAGGTGAGTAAGGTTAGATCCATTTAATAAGACTCCTGGTATCCATTCAGCAGACCATATAATCATTTCTTTTTGGCCGGGATTTGGGGACACTTGCCCTATGGGTTAGGGGATAAAATCCCCTGCGTCGCGGCTCCTAATCCCGGCAAAAAGTTTTCGGTTTTGGCAGCTTCTGCTGGATCAATACTTTGCGGCTTTGTTCCTTTCAGGTATATATATCGGTCAAAACTGCAAGGTGATAATAGGTATTTTTGTGAGGATTGGGCATGTTTTTCTCAGTGATGGCAGGCCGGCCCCTTACTCCTGGCCCTGCCAATCCGCGACCACCCAGCGCAGAACAACCGCCGCATAAGCCCCGATCAAGGCCGGGATCAAAGCCAGGGCGCTTTGGGATACGGTATCAAAACTGAGCGCAGCACAGGACACATTCGGATGGCACGGCGGCCGGTAGCCGGTCAGCAGGGCAATCAGATAGCCCAGGGGAATCCCCGCGCCCAGCAGCAAGGCCCACTGCCAGGCTCGCTGCGGCCAGACCCAGCCAAACAGGAATGTTACCGGCAGCAGCAAAATCAGCGCCGCCCAAACTTCATCGTTGTGCAGGTCAATATAGCCGGCGAGCAGGCCCAAACTCAGCGCCAGCAGCGCCGGCCAGTGATGGGTAATACGTTTGGGTATGGTCATGATCTTCTCTCCTAACCCAGACAAGCCAGAACTTAAAAACTTTGAACCACAGAGGCACGGAGACACAGAAAAAAATTAAATTAAAAAACTCTGCGCCTCTGTGTCTCTGTGGTAAAGCTCTTTACTCAAAAAACAAGAATCTGGTTGTCCAGCATTAATCTCCCAGGCCCGGCCTGAAAACGGCGACTGAAGTTGCCGGACGGGCGGAAACTGTGGTTTGAGGCATCGCCTGACGCTGCATGTCAATAGGCGGGTTGTTTCTGAGTTTTTTGAGGCTGTAAAAGCTGTTCATCAAGAGCGACAGGAAAATCGCGCCTGGCCTCAGCCGGAAGGTGGAACGCAGGATGCGCTGGGCGGCGTATTTGAAGGAGAAAGCGGTGCGCCACAAGGTGCGATGCGCTTGCAGCAGGTCGTCGGCGCTCATGTGCTGGGGCTGAAAAGTGACGTTGTAGCCGTTGTAAAATTCCCAGCCTCGATGTTTAAGCATGCGCCCCTCGCTCTCCAACTTATCGTACAGCGGCGTGCCGCGATAAGGGGTGAGCACACTTAAAAAGGGCACATCCACGCCGATGTCGTACAGTTGGCGGGCCATATCCTCGATGGAGGCCGCAGTGTCGCCGTCAAAGCCGGCGATGAAGCCGGCCATCACCGCGATGCCGCGTTGGTGCAGGGCTTCAATACACTCGCGGTAGTGGTCGGCCTTGTTCTGGCGTTTGTTGGCCTCCTTGAGCGACTCCTGGCCAAAGGTTTCGATGCCAAAAAAAACGCCGATACAGCCGGAGTCCCGCATCAAGTCGAGCAGTTCCTCGTCTTTGGCGATGTCCATGCTGGCCTGAGTCAGCCACCACTTTTTGAGCGGGATCATCGCCCGCAGCAGTTCTTTGATATATTTGCGGTTGGCGGTCAGGTTGTCATCCCAAAACCAGACCACTTTGCGCTGCCACCAATGGTTGAAGTCGTTGTACTGAATATCCTGGATGACCTCTTTGACCGGGCGCAGCCGGAAGCCGGGGTTGAGGGTCGGCACGGTGCAAAAGGAGCAGGTGAAGGGGCAGCCCCGCGTGGCCTGGATGACCCGTTTTACAAAAAAGTTGTTCGGCAGTAGATCGTAGCGGGGGGTGGGGATATGGCTCAACGGCTGCGGCTGGCCCCGGTAGACCGGCCGCAGCGCGCCCCGCTCGGCGTCGCCCAAAAGTTCGGCCCACACCGATTCCGCCTCGCCGATCACAACGGCATCGCAATAGCGCAGCGCCTCCTCCGGCGAGAAGGTGACGTGCGGCCCCCCGGCCACCACCATTTTGCCCTTTTGTTTGAACAACGCCGCCAGCCGGTAAGCTTCCGGGGCAAAGCCGCTAAAAAAGGAAAGGGCGACCAGGTCGGCGTCGCTATCAAGATTGACCGGCTCAACCTGCTGGTGGATGACTCGCACCCGGTACTGCGGCGGAGTCAGCGCCGCCAGATGGATGCCGGTAATCGGCGGCACAAAGTCAAACTCGTGCCCCTTTTCATACCGCTGCATATACACTACGATAATGTCTATTTTCATGTGAGTTCTCCTTGTAAATCGCTTGGTTCATGTCACTGCGAGCCGCAGGCGAAGCAGTCTCAGTCCTCGGATGGGGGATTGCTTCGGGCTGCGCCCTCGCAATGACATTTTTATAGTTTTGGCGACGCGTTCTATGCCGAAAAATGAAGCCAAAGGATGAGTCCAATCATTATCACCACCGCTGCCAGCAGATAGGGCCATATTTTCCGCAGAGACTCCAGGCCCATTATCGCCAGAAACAGGCCCAGCAGCGGCAGTATCAAGATGGCACGGGGTTTGTTCATCGTTTTGTGTCCTCAATTTTGACCCATTGTATCCTACCTCATTTTGTGAATCCACCGCTTGAAAGCAGCAATTTATGCACTCAAGTGCTTGACAGCTTGTATCCTCCCTGTTAAATTTCAATCTTAACATCCAGGGTAGGGTCACTTCTGGCGTTTTATCACATAACTATAAATTGTTTCAAGTAACTGAGCGGGTTATAATCATGATGAATGATAATTTTCCTTCCCCTGCGAAAACAGAGGTACAATTATGGCCGTACATACCGTAACCCTTAATTTGCCGGAAACGATTTACCAACGCCTCCGGCGGCGCAGCCAGCAATCGCAGCGTCCCCTGGAGGATGAACTGCTCGATCTGTTGGCCAGTCAAGCGTCCCTCCCGGAGTTAACCGGCGACATGCCTCCGGCCTACATTGAGGTTATCGAATTTTTGGGGCGTGGGGCCACCGCCCAGGAGATTGCCAACTTTCGCCTGTCGGCGGCAGCCCAGGCCAGGGCGCAGGCTCTTTTAGCCCGGCACAAAGCCGAGACGTTAAGCCCTCCCGAAGAACGTGAACTGGATTTATACATCGAACTTGAAAATTTTATGGCCTTGCTGAAAAACCAGGCCCGCCAACAACTAGCCTCCGCCAAATGACGGCCTATCTCTCCCCTAATTTAAGGCAAGTCGTTATTGAACGGGCCGGCGGGCGTTGCGAGTACTGTTTGCTCCCCCAAACTGAAGCAGCCCTTTTTGACCACGAAGTAGACCATATTATTGCTGAAAAACATGGCGGCCGGACCGCAGAAAACAATCTGGCCCTGGCCTGTTTTGAATGTAATCGTTACAAGGGTAGTGATATTGCCTCACTTGACCCTGTAACCCAGGCTTTAACCCCCTTGTTCAACCCTCGTCTACAAGAGTGGAGTGATCATTTTGCTCTGGATGGCTCTCGTATTGTCGCTTTAACGGCTATCGGACGCGCCACTATACAGTTGCTTCGTTTAAACGCTGAGGCTCGTTTGCGCCGCCGTGCTGGACTAATCG
>CAZDMM010000079.1:0-16289 GCA_964505845.1 uncultured Caldilineaceae bacterium | reverse complement strand
CATCTCCGGCAGTTGGGGGTGCATCAGCGGCTCGCCGATGCCGCCAAAAAAGACCAACGGGGGAGGCGAAAAGTCGGCCAGGCTGGCCACAATCCGCTCAAAAGTCGCCTCGGCCATCACCTCATCCGGCGCGTTCCAGACGCTGCGCATGCAGGTGATGCAGTCCAGGTTGCAGCGGCCCGACGGCTCGATGTAAAGTTTGGCCAGGTGGGTGACGGGCCGGTGCAAGCGCACCCCGGCCTCTTCCCGTTCAAACAGCACTTTGGCCCCCGGTTTTAGGCCATATTGAGCCGCTATTTCGGCGGGGATAATCAGCCGCCCGTTTTCGTCCACTTCGCCCCAGGTAACGGGCTTGGCGCTAATCGTCATGGCAGCACCTCAATTTCTGGTTCAAGAGTGATGGTTGATTTGACCGAGTTCGCCACCAGGCTGTATTTTTGGGCCGACTCCAGCGCCCGGTTGACCTGTTTGAAGACCCGCTCCCGCTCGGCCCCATTGGCCTTAACCACAATCCGGGGCCGGAAAACCAGGTCGGTGAAGATCTCCGTCCGGTCCAGTTCGATCAGCTTTTGACCCTCGGTGTAACAATCGTAACTTTGCAAGTCGAGTTTAAAACGCTCAGCGGCCCAGATGAACATCATCATGATGCAGGTGTTGGCCGCGGCCACAAAAGCGTCTTCCGGTGTCAGCACCCCGGCGTGGCCGTGAGCCTCGGGCGGGGCGGAGAAAGCCAACTCCGGGCCGTTGCCCAGTTTAACCCGGCCCCAATGTTCCCCCTGCCAGGTGACGGTCGTGTGGTAGGTGGCAGTCCGTGACATCTCCTCATCCCTCCCGCTTCCGGCAATATTGACCAAATTCTCGCCACAAAGCGGACTCATAGGCCGGCGTGTTGGCATCGGCAATAGGGTTGTATAGACGAGTGGTTTGCAAAAGTTCAGCGGCGACACCGCTGGTGTCGGGCCGTTTGCCCTGGCTATAAAACTGCTCAAAAATGGCCGGCACGGCGATGAGCGTCTCCCGCCGATCTTCGACAGTCAAGGTCAGCACGGGGATACCTGAGCCGCAGGCGCATGTGGCTTCAACCGCTTCTTCCGCTTGACCCGTTTCCTCAACCACCGTTCCAGTCCGGCGGCTCCACTTGACGCCCAGTAGATTGTCCACCAGCCGCGCCACCGCCCCGGCCACCGTCTCTACAGCGTTTCGTCCGGCTTCATTCAAGCGGCGGGGCGTGCCTAAATTGACCCCTGCCTCTACCCATTCCGTCACCACCACACTGGCCGCCGGTTTGCCGCTGTACTGCTCGGTAGCTTTGGCCGCGCAGCGTTTGTCGCAGCCATCAATGGCAATGGTTGGGTAAAAGCGGGCAAAAGCGCGGTCGCCTTCCCCACCCGCCAGAAACAACGGCAGGCAGATGGTCACGGTTTCCGCCGGGCGCAGGTGCTCCAATACCTTCAGCGCCGCCAGCCGGGTCACGGTTCCGGCGGCCATTTCTTCACCGCTGCAAGCGACGATACCCACTTTCTTTTTGGGTAGATCAGGCATAATTATCTCTCTTCCTGGCCCAGAGGTTTGTTTTTAGAGGATTTTTGGTTGCCGGTGGTCTGCGGTCGGCGGTCGAGGATTTGATCGGCTGCCTCGGCCAGTTCCAGGGCCATTTGGCGGGCCAGTTCCTGGCCTTCGTCATTCAGTTCGGCGATGCCTTTAGGTTTCAAATGGCGGTGGCGGCGAAAGGTGTCGAGCACGTTGGCTTCGTAAGCCACCTGCCCGCCGCTTTCGGCAACCATTTTGCTGGCGCAGGCCAGCTTGCAGCCGTCAATGGTAATGACCGGGGCAGACTGAACCTGCTCTCGCGTTTGCTCATCGCCCAACACCAGCAGCGACAGGGCCACCACTTCGACGCAGCGAGGACGTAACTCTTCGGCCAACTCGTAAGCCGCCTCACGCCCGACCGTGCCATACGTTTTGCCGATGCCGCTGCACGGCGCCACCACCACGTGTTTCTCGCTCATCGGTTTTTGGCCTCCTTTTCAGCCTCGGCGGTCATCCGGGCAAAGTAAGCCTGAGCGTCAAGGAGATTAAGCCTATCCGCTTCCCAGGCGCTGGCTTCAATCAGAACCAGCCAGCCTTCCTCGTAGGGGGCTTCGTTGACCAGTTCCGGCTCACCTTCCAGGCGGGAATTGACCGCTTTGATCATCCCGCTGATCGGTGCGGGAATGCTCAGGTTAACTTTCATCGTCTCGATAGCGGCCAGTTCGTCGCCAGGGGTTAGAGCGGTTCCTTCGGCACGGGGTTCGGCAAAGGCCACATCGCCCGAAGTTTGCTGCAAGTAGTCGCTCAAGCCGACCCGCACCCCGCCCGTTTCTGGTTTCAGCCAGAGATGATCGGCAGTATAAAGCCGGTCGGCGGCGACTTTGAAGCTAAATTTGTCAACCGTTGTTTCCAAAAATTCGGACATCGTTGTCGTTGCCTCCGTTTATCCTTTTAACTTACAAGGCAGTTTTAAGTGATGACGCTTCAATCGCTTGCTGCTGTCCTTCTGGCCCACACAAACATTGGCGTATTTGAATGCGGGCCGGATTGAGCAGTTCACTGAGCCAGGTTTGCCAGCGATGAGCGGCTTCCCGGTCTACCGTGTAATAAATCCAGCGTGCATCTATAGCATCATGGCGGCTGCGGACTAAGCCTACTTCTCGCAGCACCCGTAGATGATGCGACAGCAGATTGGGCGGCAGCCCCAGCCGCTCGTTCAACTCGCCGTTGCAGGAGTCGCCCTGCATGAGCAGGTTAAGGATGCGCAGACGGTTGGGGTCTGCCAGCGCTTTTAACACCGTTGCAACTTCAATCAAGTTTTGCTCATCCGAGGAGGGTGAACTCATCATTGCTTTTTCTCCTGCTTGTGTGCGTAGTAAATAATTCGACATTCACTGAAATAGAGTCTACACCTTTGTAGTAAAAGAAAGTAGTGATCTTTGTCATAAAGATGAGTGATACTTATCGCATAATTCAATCCTCTTCGAAATATTCTTTCAACCATCAATGAGGCTATTTGACAGACTCGACGAGTAAATTAGAGGAAGTATTTCAAAATATTTTGATTAATTATCTTTGATTTAATATATTAGGAAATCTTATGAGAAGTGGTAGCTTCTGCTGAATAAACACAAATTTTTAAGCGATTAGCAGATCGGGCTGGAGTTGAAGGCAACATTTTCAATCCGCAGGTTGGTGGCATGCATTTGGACGGGACACCATGATTGCAGGTATTCCAACCGTGCAATTGCAAGATTTGATGGGGTATATGATAAGAATTTGACGACTTTCGAAGACGTGGTAAAATTAGGAGCGTAAATAAATAAGTTCGTCTTAAAACGTGTGCTAGATTATTGTTTGTCTTAAGGCGGATACTATTTTTTTCTGGCGACGTACCCAAGTGGCTAAGGGAGAGGTCTGCAAAACCTTTATTCGCCGGTTCGAATCCGGCCGTCGCCTTTGGTAAAAAAGCCGACCATATAGGTCGGCTTTTTTTTATGAGGAGTGTTCACGAACCTGTGGCACGCACGCCACCGATAATGAAAACAACCCCCTCCCCTAGCCCCCGCTTACGCGCCGATTCGGGGGAGGGGGTATTTACGAAGGAAATATGTATGGCCGTTGATTTAGTGGTTAAAAATGGCCTGGTGGTTACACCCACCCATACCTTCAAGGGCGGGGTGGCTGTTCACCAGGGCCTTATTGTTGCTGTTGGGGCCGAGAGCGCCCTACCCGATGCTGAAAGAATTTTAGATGCCGGCGGCTGCTACATCTTCCCCGGCTTGATTGACCCGCACGTCCACTTTCGTGACCCCGGCCTGACTTACAAGGAGGATTTCAGCAGCGGTTCCACCGCCGCCATTTTTGGCGGTATTACCAGCGTGCTGGACATGCCCAATGTCAAGCCCGTTACCGACAGCCCGGAGCAAGTTCTGTACCGCGAGAAGCTGATTCAAGAAAAGAGCTACGTTGATGTGATGCTGGTAGGAGTAGTGGTGCAGCAGAATCCCCACCAGGTTATCCCGATGGCTCAGGCCGGCGCGGTTGGGTTTAAGGTTTTCTTGGGCGAAACGGTGGGTGGGATGCTGCCCCCAGATGATGGGGTGCTGCTGGATGTTTTGGGCTACGTGGCCGAAACCGGGCTGCGCATCGGCTTTCATGCCGAGAATAACCAGATTCTACAGCACCGCACCCGCCAGCTTAAAGAGGCCGGCCGCACCGACCCGCGCGCCTTTGTCGAGTCTCGTCCGGCCATTTGCGAGGCCGAGTCGGTGCAGCGCATGGCCTTGTTTGCCCGCTATACGGGGGCCAACATTCACATTTTTCACCTCAGCTCTAAAGATGGCCTGGATATGATTGAGGAACAGCGCCAAAAAGGGGTCAACCTCACCACCGAAACCGGCCCGCACTATCTGTTCCTGTCTGAGGAGGATATGGTTAACCTGGGGCCGCTGCTGCGCGTTAACCCCCCGGTGCGTTCCAGGGAGCATGGGGCCGCTTTATGGCAGGGTGTGCTGGATGGCCGGGTCAATTTTATTGCCGATGACCACGCCCCCCACAGCGATGAGGAAAAGCTGAACCCCGATATCTGGCAGGCGATGTCGGGACTGGTGGGCGTGGAAACCTTGATGCAGGTGATGTTCTCGGAAGGTGTGCTTAAGCGGGGGATGCCGGTCAATCATTTTGTCAAGATTTGCTCCGAAAACGCGGCCAGGGCCTGGAATGTTTATCCCCAAAAAGGGGCGCTGGAAGCCGGCTCTGACGGCGATTTGACCATCTTTGACCCGCAGCAAAGCTGGAAAATTGAGCGGCAGCAGCTTCATAGTAAAAGCAAGGCGACGCCCTGGCATGGCTGGTCAGGCCGGGGCCTGCCGGTGGGCGTGATTGTGCGGGGCAACGTGCTGATGTGGGAACGCCGATTTGTAGCTCAACGCTCCGGCGGCAGGTTGATCCGGCCCCAGGTGAAAATGGTCACAGGGAGTGGAGGCGGTCATGGCGCAGTCTAAACTGGCCTGTGAATTTCTCGGTTTTCAATTACATAGCCCGGTGGTGCTGGCCTCAGGGATCATCGGGACCAGTCCCTCGTTGCTGGTGCGGGCGGCCCGCAGTGGGGCGGGCATGGTTACGGCCAAGAGCTGCGGGCCGGAACCGCGCGCCGGGCATCCCAATCCGGTTATGGTTGATTTTGGGGCAGGGTTGCTCAATGCCATTGGGTTAACCAATCCCGGCGCGGCGGCAGAGGTTGAAGTGCTGCGAGAAACGCGCCGCCAGTTGCGACCGCTCCACGTGCCGCTGATTGCCAGCATTTTTGCCGGAACCGTTGCCGAGTTTGCCGAGGTTGCCCGTACGGTGGCAGCCGGCCGGCCGGACTTGATAGAGTTGAATATCTCCTGCCCTAACGTGCATGACGATTTTGGGACCCCTTTTGCGGCGACGCCCCACAGCGCCGCCGCCGTTACGGCCGCGGTCAAACAGGCGGTGGCTTGCCCCATCAGCGTTAAGCTGGCCCCAAACGTGCCCGACATCGCCCGGATTGCCGCTGCGGTGGTTGAGGCCGGGGCCGATGCCATCACCGCGGTGAACACCATGCCCGGCCTGGTGCTTGACCCGGCATCCGCCCGGCCGTTTCTGCACAATAAACAAGGCGGCATTTCCGGCCCGGCCCTCAAACCGATTGCCCTGCGCTGTGTTTATGAGATTGCCAGAGCGGTGACGGTTCCCATCATTGGGGTGGGCGGCGTTTTAACCGGGCCGGATGCCGCCGAAATGCTGATGGTGGGGGCCAGCGTGGTCGGGGTTGGCTCGGCCGTGTATTATGGTGGGGTGGAAGCGCTGGGGCGTATTGGCTGTGAGCTGGCCGAGTTTATGGAGCAGCACTCTATCCCTTCAATCCAGGCCCTGCGCGGCCTAAGCCATCGCGGAGAGGAAAGTTAGCATGACATCCACCGGTCTGCCTCAAGCCTTTAAAATTGCTGAAATTAAAGCCGAAAATGCTCAGACCAACACCTATGTGTTGGCCGGTTCCCTGGCGGCTCAACCCGGCCAGTTTGTGATGGTGTGGCTCCCTGGCCTGGAAGACAAACCCTTCAGCCTGGCCCAGGCTGACCCCATCCATTTGACCATTGCGGCGGTTGGCCCTGTGACGCGGGCCATCGCGCAGTTACAGGTGGGAGATACGGTGTGGGTGCGCGGGCCGCTGGGCCGGGGGTTTTGTCTGCCGCCGGGCCTGGCCTCGGAGCAGTATTTGCTGCTTATCGGCGGCGGCTATGGCGTGGCGCCGCTGCTGTTTCTGGCCCGGCAGGCGCGGGCGGCCGGCTGCCGGGTTTCAATGCTGGTGGGGGCGCGTCGCAGCAGCGATTTACTGTTGCTGCAAGAGTTTGAAGCCCTGGGGACGCCGCTGTGGTTGGCTACCGAGGATGGCTCGGCCGGGCGGCCGGGCCTGGTGACAGAGGCCATTCCCGATGTTTTGGGTAATCCACCCATCCTGCCCACCGCCGTATATGCCTGCGGCCCCACCGGCATGCTCGGCGCGGTAGCCGGTTGGAGTGCCTCCACCGGTATCCCGGTTCAATTATCCTGGGAAGCTCATATGCGTTGCGGTTTGGGGTTGTGCGGCAGTTGTGAGGTTGGGGCCGGTTGGCTAACCTGCCTGGATGGCCCGGTTTTCTCTTTCAATCCCCTGGCAACTGCTCATTGACAAACCTTCCCAGTCGTGTTACATTAGTAGTAACAGGCTGTCCGGTCTTGCAAATTACAATTCAATGATTTATCATCCTGAACCAGTATCTTCCCTTGTTTAACCAATTTACCCGGAACTGTCTTCCTGCATGAGCCACCCCATCTACCTAGCAAAATTTAGCCACAAATGGTGCAGCAATTTCATGCTTTCACTATTTGTGGCTTTTTGATTCCCAAGGCTAAGAATTGCTGATGAACAAAATTGAATCTGCTGAGAGTCTGCTGGCAGACGCGGTCACCCTGCCGGAAAAAATAGATGCGCTAAACGCCCTGGCCTGGGAACTGCGTTTTGATGATGTTCTTCGAGCCAAAAGGGTGAGCCAGGCCGCCCATAACCTGGCGGCGAGCGCCGAAAATGACGTGAGTCCTTATCTCAAAGGTCTGGCTGAATCTTTGTGCACCCTGGGCCATTGCCAGATACGTTTGGCTGACTACGAGGCGGCGCTGCCGCTGCTGCAGCAGTCCTTGACCTTGTTTGAAACCCTGGCCGACCCTTTAAGCCAGGGGACGGTTTTATACCTGCTGGGCAGCGCCTATTGGAGCCTGGGCGACTATTACCATGCCCTGGAGTGTACCCTGCAAGCGATTGAGTTTTGCCGAGCCGGCAACGACCGCTTTGGCCTGGCTAAAGCCTGGAATATTGTGGGGTTGATCTATCAAGCGATTGGAAACCTGCCCGAAGCTTTAGAACATTATCAAAAAAGTTGGCAAATTTATGAGGAGATTGGCAACAAGCGAGGCCAGGGTGATACCTTAAATAACAGCAGTGAAGCCGCCTTTGAGTTGGGAGATTATGAAAACGCCCTGACCTTTGGCCTCAGAAGTTTAGCTCTGCACGAAGAAATCAATTATCAAGACGATTTGGGGATCGTTTTAACCGCTGTCGGGCGGGCCTATGCTGCCCTGCAGCAGCCCAGGCAGGCCCTGGATTGTTTGCACCGGGGGCTGAATATCTCGCGGGCAGGCGCAAACCGCTACAGTGAGTTGCGATGCCTGCTTTATTTAGGTGAGGTTTATAACCAACAGGGTGATAGAAATCTGGCTCTATCCCTGCTGCAGCAAGCCCTGCCGCTGGCTCATGAGATTGAATCCAGGCAAGAGCTTTATGAATGTTATCGGATTCTGGCCGACATTTATAAACAAGAGGCTGATTTTGAAAGAGCCTTGGCTGCCTACGAACAATTTCATGCCCTCAAAGAGGGAGTTCTGAGTGAAATTGCAAAACAAAAGCTTGATATCCTGGCTTTGGTGCAGCGGATAGAAGTAACCAGGCGTGAAGCCGAAATCCAACGTTTAAAGAACGCTGAACTGGAACAGGAAATTGCCGAGCGCCGGCGAGTTGAAGCCCAACTGCGCGAGCGGGAGCAGTTTATTGAGAATGTAGTGGTCACCAGCCCCGATATCCTGTATGTCTATCATATTCAAGACCAAAGAGCCTCTTATATTAACCAAACGTTAAGTGAAACCCTGGGGTACAGCCAGACTGAAGTTGAGACATTGGATCTAGAGCCTATACACAAGCTGATGCACCCGCAAGATTTGGCCCGTTTTCCTGAGCAAATTGCCCGCCTGGCAGCCAGCCAGCCCCGCGAAGTGTTTGAATTTGAGTATCGCATGCGGCACAAAAATGGGGAGTGGCGCTGGTTTTTGAGCCGGGATGTGGTATTTAAACGGGGACCGGACGGCAGCCTGAGCCAGATACTGGGCCTTGCCCAGGATATTACCGAGCGCAAACAGGCCGAAGAAGCCCTGCGCACCAGCGAAGAGCGGCTGCGCCAGGTTTTTGCTTCTATTAGCGACCACATCTATGTGACCGAGTATACCCCTACCGGCCAGCACTTTAACCGTTATCTCTCGCCGATTGACACTCTCACTGGCTACCCCCTGGAAAAATTGATGGCCGATTGGAGTTTTTGGCCCTCCACTTTGATCCACCCGGATGACCGCGCCAAAGCCGCCGATCAGGTTGAACGCTTTGCCCAGGGCCAAAACAGTGAGCTGGAATACCGGATGATCCGGGCCGACGGCCGGATTGTCTGGGTGCGTGACAGCGGCCGGGTTGTCCAAGACCCTCGCAGCCAGAGCCTTTTTGTGTATGGGGTAGTCAGCGATATTACAGCCCGCAAACAGGCCGAAGACGCTTTACGCCAGAGTGAGGCCCGCCAGAGGGCCTTGTTAGAAGCTATCCCCGATTTAATCTTGCGGATAAGCCGGGATGGCACTTACCTGGATTGCAAGCCGGCCAGGGATCTTGACACAATCTTGCCCACCTCAGACCTGATTGGCAAAAAGATATTTGAAGTGTTACCTTTTGAGGTGGCGCAGCAGCGCCTGCAGTACATTGAGCAAACCCTGCAAACCGGAACGGTGCAGACCGTTGAATACCAACTTCAGTGGGACGGCGATCAAATCCGTCATCAGGAAGCGCGCTTTGTGACCAGCGGCGAGGATGAGGTGCTCCTGATTGTGCGTGATGTCACCGAGCGTAAGCTGGCCGAGCAGGCCCTGCGCCAGACCCGCGACGAACTGGCAGCCCGGGTGGAAGAATTGGAAACCCTGAATTTTATTATGCGCACGGTAACTACCACCCTAGATTTGCAGACAGCTTTGGGCACCATCGCTAAAACTGTAGTTCAGCTCCTGAAGGCCCGGCGCTGCGGCGTGGCTTTACTGAACGTGGCCGCCACAGAACTCAAGATTGTGGCCGAATTTGGGGCCAGCGAAAGTATCGCCACACTCATTGGTAAAGTAATTTCGGTCAGCCCAGAGGAATCTTTCCAGGTGCTGCAATCTACCCAGGCAGTGGTGATTCCTCACGCCTATAATTACCCCCTCACGGCCCAAATTCATGAGATGCTGCATCAGGTTGGCTCCGACAGCTTAATGGTCATTCCCCTCTTCATTGCCGGCAAGGTGATTGGTGTGATAGGGGTAGATCGAGCCTGGGGTGAGCCGGAATTTACGCAGGCTGAGATCAGGCTGGCCGAAACGATTGCCGCTCAAATTGCCGGGGCCGTTGAGATTACCCGCCTGCTAAATGAAGAGCACCAACTTCGACAGTCGGCCGAGGTAGCCAGCGAATTTAAGAGCCAACTGCTGGCCCGAGTCAGCCATGAATTACGCACCCCCCTTGGTTCCATTTTGGGCTACTCCGAACTGCTGCAAGAAGGAATTTTTGGCCCGGTTACCGCCGAGCAGAAACAGGCGGTGGCGGAAATTATGGAGAGCACCCAGTATTTAACCAGCCTGGTCAATGAATTGCTGGACCAGGCCCAGTATGAACGGGGCAATATAGAACTTCACCTTACCCCCTTATCCTTAGATAATCTTATCAGCCAGGTGGAATCCAGGATCAGTATTTTGGCCCGGCGTAAGCATTTAGCCCTCAGCTTTGAGCTTGACCCGGCTTTGCCCGCCACTCTCCTGGGGGATCAAAAGCGTTTACAACAAGTGCTTATTAACCTGGTCAATAATGCCATCAAATTCACCAAAACCGGGCAGGTAAAGGTGCGGCTGTTCAAGATTTCCCCCACTCAGTGGGCTATGGAAGTGGCCGACACCGGCCCCGGTATTAGCCCAGAAGCCCAGGAGTTCATCTTTGAGCCGTTCCGCCAGGCGGATGGTTCCATTACCCGCGCTCACGGTGGAACTGGTTTGGGATTGGCCATTGTCAAGCAGCTTACCACCCTGATGAAGGGACAAGTTAGCCTGACCAGTAAGGTGGGCCAGGGCAGCACTTTTAGGGTTACACTACCCCTTGAACTGATGCAGGAGCAGACCCATGAGTAATTTTCCTCTGGCCTTAATTATTGAAGATGATAAAAAACAGGCTACCATCTTTGGCTTGGCCCTGAAAAATGATTTTGAGGTAGAGGTGATTGAAGACGGCGGCCTGGCCCTGAGCCGGTTGGCCGGCCTTTGCCCCACCCTGGTAGTGCTGGATTTGCACCTGCCCGGCGCTTCGGGAGAACAGATTTTACAATACATTCGCTCCCAGGAGCATTTAAGGCAAACCCAGGTCATCCTGGCCACCGCCGACGCTGTATTGGCCGAAAGTTTAGCCGAACAAACCGACCTGGTCTTGCTTAAACCCATCAGCGTCAGCCAGTTACGCCAGTTGGCCCGGCGCTTGCGCTCGTTTAACAGTAGCCCCGGCTAAAAGCCGGCCCCAAATACGGCGGCCCCCCTATCCCGCCCGCAGATGGCATCGGTTATCTTACCGCCCTTTCTCCTCAAGCCCCATATATACCTGCTCTAACTCATTAACCGCTTTATGCCATGAGAATTTTTGGGCCTGGGCCAGCCCCTGGTGGCTTAAGGCCAGCCGCAGGGCCGGGTCGCTTAAAACACGCTGTATGGCCCGGCTGAGAGCCGCCGTATCGGTTGGCTCAACCAATAGACCCGCCTCCCCCACCACCTCCGGCAGGCTGGAACTGCGGCTGCTGACCACCGCTGCGCCGCAAGCCATCGCTTCCAACGGCGGCAGGCCAAAACCTTCGTACAGCGAAGGGTAAACAAACACCTCGGCCAGTTGGTAGAAGGCCGGCAAATCGGCCTCAGCCACATAACCCGGAAAAATCACGCACTCCTGCAGCCCCAGGGCAGTTAAATGTTGAAAGAACGACTCGTACAGCCAGCCCTTTTTGCCGATGAGCACCAGTTTTAGCTGGGGCCGGTCAGCCAGAAGCGGCTGAAAAGCCTCCAGCAGGCGGCTTAAATTTTTACGCGGTTCAATCGTCCCCACATGCAGAATAAACTTTTCCGGCAGCCCGTAGCGATGCCGGATCTGGTCAAGCCTGGCCGGGTCGGCAATGGGTTGAAACGTAGGCGCGGCCGCCTCATAAATTACCTTGATCTTATCCTCAGGTAGCCCATAGAATTTGAGGGCATCTTGTTTTGACCATTCCGAGGGGGTGATGATCACTTCCGCCGCCCGCAGGTAGCGCGGCATAGCCCAGGTGAGATACCAGCGGTTGTAGGGTAGATGGTATTCCGGGTAGCGCAAAAAGATTAAATCGTGCAGCGTAAAAACGGTGTGGGCCTGCCCAAAATGGGCCAGCAGGTGATTGGTGGCATGAAAAATATCACTGGCTCCAAAGATGTGGTCCATCGGCCGGCGCAGCATTTGCGACAGCAGCACCCTGAGCCGCCACGGCTTGTTGCCGCTCCGCACGGTGCGATAAGGGATATGGCGCAGATAATCGGGCAGTTCTGCTCCGCCCGCTTCATTATAAAAAAGAGACAGGCTGAGGTGGCTTTTGTACTGGCTTAAAGCGCGGGCCACCTCACCGGCATAGCGTCCTAACCCGGCGTGTTTTTGAACGGTGGGCGACACATCAAGGCAAACGTGCATGGCTTAATAAACTCTGGTATAGCTCTAAAAGCTGGGTGGCCATTCCCGTCCAGGTAAATTGAGCCGCTCTGGCCGGGCCCGCCTGGCTAAATTGTTGGCGCAGCTCGGTCTCGTGCAGCAGGCGGGTCATCGCCGCCGCCAGTTCATTCACGTTATAGGGGTCAACCAGCAGGCCGGCCTCACCGACTACCTCCGGCAGGGCCGATTGATTTGACGCTACAACCGGCGCGCCGCACGCCATCGCCTCTAATACCGGGATGCCAAAGCCTTCGTATAGAGAGGGGTATACAAACAGACAGGCGGCGCTGTACAGGGCCGGCAGGTCGGAATCTGCCACAAAGCCCAAAAAGCGGACGCGCCCGGCCAAACCGGAGCGCGTTACCTCGGCAAAAATATCCTGGTACTGCCAGCCCCGGCTGCCCACAATTAGCAGCGTTGGCGGGGCAGCCCCATCCGGGCCGCTTGTCTGGCCCATCCCGGCAAAGGCTTGAATCAATCTTTGATAATTTTTGCGGGGCTGCAAGGTACCGACGCTCAAAATGAAAGGGCCTTCGCCCAACTCGTACTTTTGCCGCAGCGCTGCCAGCGTTTGAGGATCGGCCACAGGCCGAAAATCAGGCGTAACGCCCGGATAAAGCACCCTGATTTTGGCCGGCGGCGTTTGGTATAGCTCGATCAGGTCTTGCCGGGTGGCCTCCGAGATAGCGATGACGCAGTCGGCCTGGGCTACAGAACGGGGAACCCAGGTGCTCAGGTGGTGCATCATCCCCGGCATCACCGTATCCGGCTGGCGCACAAACGACAAATCGTAAATAGTCACCACAGTTCGGGTTTGGCGCTGCACCGGCGGCAAAAAAAAGTCGGGTGCGTGGAACAGGTGCAGCGGGCCGGTCCACAGTTCTACCGGTACCGGCAGCCGCAGGCGGTACCACAGGCGAGTTAACCAGCGCTGGCTCCAGCGGGTTGGATGCCAGCTAAAGTTGGGGGCCGGGGCCGGCGGTAAGGCGCGCTTAAAAGCGCCGGCCACAAAAAGATGGTACTGCGGCGCAGCGGCGCCGTGTGAAAGCGCCGCCAATGCCTGTACCATCTCGCGGGTATACCGCCCTATCCCGGCCGACTGCTGCACCGCCGCCGTATAATCCAGGCCAATGTGGAAGGTCATGCTTACAATCCCGCCCTATTATGGCCTGCTCCACCTGTACTGTCAATTACTCTCTGGTTGCCAAACAGGGCATGTTCAAAGTTATTGGGCAAACCTTCCCGGAAGCTCCAAATAAGCTTTATCTCAAAATTGGCCGAGTTTTGGGCCAATTCTTGGCTTCAAACAGCATCTTCCGGGAAGGTGGGACTTTGTTCCTGGGGTAATATCCCATCTCCAATGACCAATCCCCCTTGTACTTATGGGTCGCTTTACGATTTGTTATAGAATATGATATAATCGGTTTACTCAAAATTTACCGTTCTCACTGCGACTACGGAGGGCCTCTATGACCACACGGGTAAAAATTGATTTATCACAAGGCATCCTGGAAGTAGAGGGCAGCGAAACCTTTGTAAAAGCTATTTACAGCGATTTCAAAGCCCATTTTATTGCCCTGGAGCCTGCCGAGGAGCTGCCGCCGCCGGCCAAGCCGCGCCGTCCCAGGAACATCAAAAAAGTAGAGGTAACCCCTGAACCGGCGGTAATAGAGGTAACGCCTGAGGTGGTGGAACCGGCGGTAGTTGTGGCGCCGGAACCGCCTCCCGTTGAACCGGTTGTTGAACCTAAATTGCCGCCCGTGATTCCAACCTATACCTTCATCCAAAACCTGAACCTGGCCGCCGCCGAAGGTCATCCCTCCCTGGTCGAGTTTATGGACTCTAAGCTACCCATCACCAATGAGGAACGCAACCTGGTTTTTCTCTACTACTTGCAGCATGTGCTCAAGCATAAACCGATTACCATAGACCATATCTTTACCTGCTACCGCCAGGCCAAAATTCGCGCCCCCTTAAACCTGGAGCACAGCCTGCACCATACCGCCGAGCAGCACGGCTGGATCAAGCTCAATCAAAATGGCAATATCGCCCTCTCCCCCGAAGGCAAATTGTACGTAGAAAAACAGTTGCCCAATAAAAAGGCCAAAGGTTGACCGCTGACCATTGACTACAGACCGCTGATTGAACCCCCTTTTAGCGGTTGGCGCTTGGCCGTTGGCAGTCATAAATTTTAGGAGTCAACGCAGGGATGAAGATACTCGCCGTAGATGTCGGCACCGGCACGCAGGATATCCTGCTGTTTGACAGCGACAAAGAAGTGGAGAACTGTTACAAATTAGTGCTGCCCTCCCCCACCCTGATCTTGGCGCACAAGATTAAGGCCGCCACCCGGCAGGGCCGGGGGATAGTGCTGACCGGGGTATTGATGGGTGGGGGGCCGTGCTCCTGGGCCGCCCGCGATCATATCCAGGCCGGTTATCCCCTCTGGGTAACGCCCGACGCCGCCCGCACCTTTGACGACGACCTGGCCCGCGTGGCGGCCATGGGCGCTGTCATTGTGAGCGAAGACGAGGCGGCCCGGATCAATGGCCAGGCTGTCCGGCTGAGCATGGGCGATTTTGACTATCAGGCCATCGTCACTGCCCTGGCCCACTTTGGGGTTAACCTGGCCCGCGAGCTGGACGGCATCGCCGTGGCGGTATTTGACCATGGCAACGCCCCGCCCGGTATCAGCGACCGCCTCTTTCGCTTTCAATACATCGAGCGGCGCCTGGCCGCCCGCAACAGCCTGTCCTCTTTTGCTTTTAGCGCCGAAAATGTGCCGGAAATTATGACCCGCTTGCAGGCGGCGGCCCATACCGCCCGCACCGCCCGGCCCGACGTGCCGGTGCTGGTGATGGACACCGCCCCGGCGGCCGTGCTGGGGGCGCTGGAAGACCCGCTAGTGCGCCGCACCCGGCCGGCCATTGTCGCCAATATCGGCAACTTCCACTGCCTGGCCTTTCGGCTGGGGCCAACTGGCAACGGCGATGTTATCGGCGGCATCGAAGGCGTGTTTGAGCATCACACCGGCGAAATCACCCCAGCCCAGTTTGAAGCCTACCTGGCCCAGTTGGCCCAGGGTGATTTAACCCACGCCGAAATCTTTGACAGCAACGGGCATGGGGCCGTCATGTTTGCCCGCCACCCCATCCCTCTTAACTTTCTCTCCATTACCGGCCCGCGCCGGACCTTTTTACACGGTTCTTCCCTCAACCCCTATCCGGCCACCCCTTACGGCGATATGATGCTGTCCGGCTGCTTTGGACTGGTGCGCGCCTTTATGGCCGTCCGCCCAGAGTGGGCCGAACCGATTGAGGCCGCTCTGCGAGGTCAGGGCGGCAAATCGCTGTGGTAAGGCCCCCCTGCCACGCTGAGGCCCGAGGCGGAGATACTTCACTGGCTGCGCTCCTTCAGCATGACATTACCGCCGTCCAGTCCGCGCATGCTCATCCTTATAAAAGCGCAGGCTCTCCTCTAAGTCGTCCAGCCGGCGCAGCACCAGGCTAATCTCTACCTCGGCTTTGGTGTTAACCTGGTGATCAATCTCGGCGGCCAGGCGGTCTTTGTCGGCCTGGCGGTTCTGGCTGATGAGCACAAAGATTGAAAGAAAAATGGCTTCCAGCGAGACGATCATGGTCAGCAGGCCAAAGGGGAAGGGGTCAAAATCAAAACCGGGGAACCAGGGTTGATTCCACACTATCCACACCCCAAACCAGAGCGCATTGCCAGTCAAAAAGGGCATGCTGCCGCTAAAATCGGCAATGGCATCGGCGATGCGTTGGATGATGGTGGACTGTACTTTGCGCTTGTTAGATATGAGCCAAGGTAAATTATTCTCTCACCTTGAGGATAATCTTGCCGATGTTCTTGTTCTCGGCCATGCGCCGGTGAGACTCATTGGCCTGCTCAATTGGGTAAACCGAATCGATGACCGGCTGGATGGTTCCATCTAACAGTTTGGGCCAAAATTGGGCCATGAAGCGCTCTTTGATAACGGTCTTCTCCGGGATAGAGCGTCCTCGCAGCACCGAGCCGATCAGCCGCAGCCGCCGCCCCATCAAGGCCCCAATGTTCAACTCAACCTGGCCGCCGCTCATGGTGGCAATAAAGACCAGCCGCCCGCGCACCTTGAGCAGCTTGAGGTTCC
>CAZDMM010000078.1:3312-16416 GCA_964505845.1 uncultured Caldilineaceae bacterium | reverse complement strand
GGGCATCAAACCAATAGGCCAGGTACTGCCACTTGCCCCAGGGCGCGTAGATGGCCCGCATCTCGGCCTCGCTGGCCGGCCGGCCCTGAAAATATTTTTTGGACACGTGGGCGCGCAGTTCGGTGTCAACCGCAAGCTGCTCGTAGCGGCCTAAAATCATCAGCAGGGTGGCCGCCGCGTAGGGGCCAACCCCCTTGATTTGGCGCAGGGCGCGCAGCAGCTCTTCGCTGGGCAAAGCCGGGTCTTCCAGGGTTGACAGGTTCAGGCGGCCCTCTGCTACGGCGCTGGCTAACTCCCACACATACCGGCTGCGATAGCCCAGCCGGATCTCATCCTGCAAAAAGGTTGGGCCGGCCGCTGCGATGGCCGCCGGGGTGGGAAAAGCCCGCCACCCGGCCCGGCCGGGGAACGAATCCCCCAGCAAAGTGGTCAACCGCTCCACCAGCCGTTTGGTGCCGGCCCAGGTGATGTTAGTGGTGCACAGGGTATAAACGATGTCTTCAAACAGGCTGGGGCAGCGCAGCAGCCGCCCCCCGCCCGGCGGCAAGCGCAGATTCCAGCCCGGCAGCTCCCGGTGCAGGCGGTAAAAGTCGGTCAAATCCTCGTCCAGGCGCAGCATCCGCCGCACCGCCCGGCGAATTTCGGCTTCGGCGGCGGACGAGAGGGGGGCGGCGGCGTCAACCTGAATCTGCAGGCCGGGGCCGCGCCCATTCTGCGGCTCGGGCTGCACACTCAGGCGGACCACCTGGCCGGCAGACAGGGCATGCACCCGGCTCAGGGTCAGGCTCGGCTCCTGCCACTCAAACGGTTGCAGGGCCACCCAGCCATGCGCCCGCACGGTAGCCCCAAAATCAAAAGGGACGGGGACCGGTTCGGTCAGGATGATTGAGGTTAACTCTGGGTTTAGCATCGGCATCGGCAGCAGCCCTGCAAGATCATGCGCCGGCCTTGTTTACAAAGCGTTCAATCCAGCTTTTATGCTCGGCGTAATGTTCATAGGTGTTGCCCACAATCCAATCCAGGACAGGGCGATTCCAGTTGTCGCCGGTTTGGCCGGGTTGGTAGTGGGTGTACGGCCGGCGCAAATCCTCGTCGCTCAGGCCGGCCAGCGTGGCAGCCATCTGGCGCTGCACCGCCTCCAGGTTAGCCAGCACTTCCGGCATGGGGCGGTCGCGGTGCAGCCGGTAAAGGTAATCATTCAGGCCGGCCTCGTGCAGGCCGGCCAGGGTGGCTTCATCCAGCCCCATGGCCGCCCAGCGAGGTTGGCGGCGCAGTAAGGCTACGATGCCCATTTCCCAGGCGGCCAGGTGGGCCAGGTGGTCTTTGATACTCCAGCCATGCTCGTCGGGCCGGAGACATTCTGCCTCGCTCAAACGGTTGATGGTTTCGGCCAGGGCCAGCCGTCCCTCTTCTATCCGCTGCAGCAAGACGGTTTTGGTGGGCGGTCTCAAAAGGTCGGCTAGGTGATGGCGCAGATGGCGCAGGTAATCGCTCACCAGCCAGGCCAGGGTTACGGGTGGGTCTGCGCCAATAGTACACTCGTGGGAGAGGGCGGTTTCGGGCAGCCGCCGGATCACAAAGGCCAGATGCAGATTATACCATCGCCATAGCTCAAGCAGCGCAGGCCAACCGGCGTGTTGATAGCCTTGCAGGTTTACCCAAAATTGCTGGTCATAAGGGGGAAAGGTGAGGCCGGAGGCCAGGGCGGTGCGGACAATTTTCTGGTGATTATTGGCGGCCGAGTCAATTAAATGGCCCAGTATTTGCTTTTTTGACCATCCCTCCGGCTCTGTGGCCTGGCTAACCAGGCTCTCGGCCATACCTGCCAGGGTTGGATAAACCTGCTGTATCTCTGCTTCAAGTTGGGCGGCAATAGTCTCCATTGCTGATTCTCCTTGTTTATCTCAATGGGGTAGATAGGGGGCTTCTGTATCAATATCGCCAACAAATTCTGGCAGGTCGGTATGGCCAAGCATTTGCCGGATAGCTATGCTCTCCCCGGTATGATACCAGTAATGATAGATGACGCGCTGGAGCAGCGTTCCAAAGCGATACGAATTGGGCTGTCCATTAATGATAACGGGCTGTTGTAGTTTCTCGGTGGTGAGCGTATCAAGCCAGGGATCGGCCGCCTGGGTAATGGTATGCCAGGCTGTCCATACTTCAGCCAATGGCGGGGTGCTGGCAGGGCCGTCAGAGGCAAATAACTCACGAATCTGCGGCAGCAGAATTTGGCCTTGTCCTCGCTCTAGCCAGTAACGCTGCTCCTGCCAGGCCAGGTGGCCGATATTCCAGCTAATGCAGTTCATCGGCAAAAAGCGGCGGCGAGCCTCGGCATCGGTAAGGCCGGCCAAAGCCCGTTTGAATTCATTGCGAGTAAAGCGCAGTTGCACCACCAGGGGATGGGCCATGAATCCCTCCTTTCAGCCGGACAACCTGGTTATATGAGTATCAGTCGGTTCCCACAAGGCCAGTTGAGGCTGTGCTTTCAGCTTGAAACCCAGGGCAATGAACCAGTCGCCTACTCGCCAACGGAGACGCTGCCCCAAACCGGGCCGGTCGCTTCTAATCAAACGCGCCAATCGTTCCTCATTGGCCTCGGCTAATAAGGCCGTTTGTCTCATTTGAGCGTGCTGCTCCAGATAATAGGTATTCACCTACAACACCTCCTGCTCACCTTGACACGGCTCTGTAACCTGCTATACTTACTATAGTGGTTAGATTATAGCACAAATTTTCTAACCTGTCAATAGGTTTTTGCTGGTTATAAGGCTGTTAGGGAGGATTTATTTGAGAGGCAAGGGAGTATGACCGAATTGAAAACGTATCAGGCCGACCCTCACCTGGCCGGGGGGCGAACTTGTTTGAATTTTGCCAACACGGTCGGCGGGCGCCGGCCTGACCGGGTGCACGATTACCTGGGCGACTATGGCGACCTGGTAGCCTGGAGCCGGCACGCCGGCCTGCTCACCGACGAGGCCGCCCGCTACCTGGCGGCCCAGGCCGAGCGCCGCCCGGTAGAAGCAGCCCAGGTGCTGGCGCAGGCGCTCGCTTTACGAGAAGCCATCTATCGCATCTTCTCCAGCCTGGCGGCGCACGCCTCACCCGCCCCAGCCGATTTGGCGCTTTTGAATCAGGCCCTGGCCTCGGCGCTGGCCCGCTTAGAGGTGAGAACAACGAGGTCAGGTTTTAGCTGGGGCTGGCGACATGAGCCGGAGGCGCTTGAGGCTGTGCTCTGGCCGGTGATCCGTTCTGCCGGAGAGTTGTTGACTTCAGAAGATTTGAAACGAGTTCGAGAATGTGCCGGAGAGGGCTGCGGCTGGCTGTTTTTGGATCTAAGCCGTAATCACAGCCGGCGCTGGTGCACCATGGATGACTGTGGCAATCGCGCCAAAGCCAAACGGCACTACCAGCGCAGTCGGACAAAAAAGGAGCAAGAAGCAGGAAGTACGAAGTAAGGAATGGGCTATTTCTGATTTCTTTTTCCCATTATTGTTTTGAAGATTGATGCTTATCTTTGGGATGAGAGCTGCTGCCGGAAGCGGCTTCTTCACGGCTTTGCTGGATCAAATGGCGCACCCCCTCAACAATACTGCCATCGCCCAGGCTGCGCAGCCACTCCCGCTCTTCCTCATGAGACCGAACCGTCGCCGATAAATTTTTAGCCATTATCTTACCCTGCCTATAGTATTGAACATTTGTTTTATACTAAATATAGTACGTTGCCTAGTTTATCACACTTTATTTGGTTTGGCAAGAGCCGGGCTGCCCCAATTTAAGAGGGTAATCTTAAAATTTTAAAAGAAATCGCCTTATAAAACGAGGCAGCGCCGCCATCTGTTACCTCACGTTTAGCCAGGCAGTTAGCCCAAAAACTTTATTGCGATTATACTACTCTCAACCGACCGGAAACTTCACTCGCTGGAGACTGTGCCGATGCCTCAACCTGCCGATGTTATTTTTACCCACGCCAACGTTTTTACCGCCCATCCCCTCCAACCCCATGCCCAGGCCGTAGCCGTGCGGGGACGGCAGATTGTGTGGGTGGGCGACGCCGCTGATGCCCCGGCCTGGCAGGGAACGATGACCCGGCTGATTGACGCCCACGGCTGCACCCTGATGCCGGGCTTTATTGACAGCCATTTTCACCTCTTCTGGGGGTCGCTGGAGCTGGGCGACATCCAACTGAACCAGGTGCACTCTTTTGAGCAGGTTGCCGAAGTAGTGCGCCAATTTGCCTACGCCCATCCAGACCACCCCTGGCTGGTTGGGCAGGGCCTCATCTACAATCTGGGACCGGACCGGCAGCCCTTAACCCGCCACCAACTTGACGCGCTGGTAGCAGATCGCCCTTTGATTGTATTTGCCTACGACGGTCACACCGCCTGGGCCAACACCCAGGCTCTGCGCCGGGCCAATCTGCTGGCCCACGCCCAAGCCATTGGCCCCAACAGCCAGATTGTGCTTGGCCCCGACGGCCTGGCCAATGGCGAACTGCGCGAACCCGGCGCTTTTAGCCCTGTTCAACAGCTTATCCCACCCCCCAGCGAAGCCAGAAAACGCGCCTTGCTGCGTCAGGGTTTGGCCCTGGCCGCCCGTTACGGAGTGACCAGTGTGCATAATATGGATGGGCGCGAGGGCCAAATCCACCTGTACGCAGCCCTGGAGGAGGCAGGGGAATTAACCCTGCGGGTTTATGTGCCTTATGACGTTACCCCGGAAACTGCGCCGGAAGTGCTGGCCGAAGCTGCTGCCCTGCGCCAGACTTACCACAGCCCCATGCTCCGCAGCGGCTGTGTAAAATTTTTTATGGACGGGGTGATTGAATCATATACCGGCTTGCTGCTGGATGACTACGCCGGACAACCCGGCCAGCGCGGCGGCGCCAATTACAGCGCCGCCCATTTTGCCCAAATGGCCGGCGAGGCCGACCGGCTGGGGCTGCAAATTTTTGTCCACGCCGTGGGCGATGGGGCGGTGCGGCGCAGCCTCGAGGGGTTTGAGGCTGCCCAACAAGCCAACGGTCTCCGCGACAGCCGCCACCGGATTGAGCACATCGAACTGATCCACCCGGCGGATGTGCCCCGGTTTGCCCACCTGGGGGTGATTGCTTCTATGCAGCCGGCTCACGCCCCGCTGACCGCCCACACCGATGATGTGTGGCCCCTGCGGGTGGGGGAGGCTCGCTGGGAGCGCAGCTTTGCCTGGCAAACTCTCCGGGCCGGGGGAGCCAGGCTGGTTTTTGGCAGCGATTGGCCGGTGGCCAGCCAGAACCCGCTGGAAGGGGTCTATGCTGCGCTTAACCGCCAGCCCTGGGCACCGGGCCAGCCCGACCAGCGCCAAACCCTGGTTGAAACCCTCATGGCCTACACCCGCGATGCGGCCTATGCTGAATTTCAGGAACACCGCAAGGGACAGGTGCGGGCCGGCATGTTGGCCGACCTGGTTTTGCTCTCGGCCGACCTGTTTGCCACCCCGCCGGAAGAAATCCGGCAGGTTGAGCCGGTGTTAACCATGTGCGATGGACGAATTGTTTTTGAGAGGTGAGCCATGAAGATTGATTTTCCGATTCCTGCCGGCTGGCGGCTGCAAATTGCCCACAACAACAGCACCCTGCCGGGTTTAGCCTGGCCGGAGCAGCTTGTCCAGGTTGGGCCTACCCGCCTGGCCGACCTGGTCAAACCGGGCATGCGTGTTACCATTGCCTTTACCGATGCCACCCGCGCCTGCCCCGACGAGCGCCTGGCCGGCTGGATGGTGGCGCAACTGCTGGCAGCCGGCGTCAACCGGGCCGACATTACCTTGCTGTGCGCCACCGGTCTGCACCGGCCCAGCACCGCCGCCGAGCGATTGGCTAAATTAGGGCCAGAACTGGTTGAACAGTTAGCGATTGTAGATAACCAAGCCATGAACCCGGCCGAACTGATTGACCTGGGCGAAATCAACGGCCTGCCGGTGGTGGTCAACCGGCGCTGCCTGGAGACAGATTTGCTGCTGGCCACCGGCGTGGTAGAGCCACACCAGTACGCCGGCTATTCCGGGGGGGCCAAAACGGTGGTCATCGGCTGCGGCGGCGAGGCCACCATTCAGGCCACACATGGGCCGGCCATGCTCGATCAGCCGGGCACGCGCCTGGGGGCGGTTGAAGGCAACCCTTTTCAAGCTTTTGTGCGGCAGGCCGGGGAGCGGATTGGGCTGGCCTACGTGGTTAATGTGCTGTTGGATGAGGCGGGGCAGATGGTGGCGGCGGCCGCGGGTGAACCGGCAGCGGTTCACAGCCACCTGGTAGCGCAGGCGCGCCAGATTTATGAAGCGCCGGTGGAGCGGCCGGCCCATATCGCCCTGGCGGGAGTCAGCCCGGCCAAAGCGGTCAACCTGTATCAGGCCAGCCGGGCCGCCACCTACCTGGCCCTGGCCGAGCGCACCCCCCTGCTGCCCGGCGCGCCCATCGTGATGCCGGCGCCCATCCCCGAAGGGGCCGGCCAGGGCACGGGCGAACAGCGTTTCTTTGAGATTCTCTCGCGGGCGGAGTCGCCGGGGCAACTGATCGAGGAACTGCGCCGCACCGGCTTTCCGGCCGGCGCGCAGCGAGCTTATATCCTGGCCCAAACGCTCATCCAGCACCCCATCATTGTGGTGGGGGCGGAATACCCGGAGATTGTGCAAGCCTGCCACATGCACGCCGCGCCCAACCTGGCCGGCGGCCTGGAGCTGGCCGAAAGGCTGGCCCGCCAACACTTTGGCCTGGCCGCGCCGGAGGGATTGGACTTTTTGTTTGTGCCGCACGCGCTGCTCACTTTGCCCAAATTGGCCGCTGCCTAAATGTCGTTTAACCTAACTTTTGATAGGCGACATCTCACCCAGCGGGTGATAAGATGGCAAGTAGAATGATGCTTATAAATTTTATGCTCTAATCCCAAAGGAATGTCATGCAAGCTCCAATCTCTAAACAGGGGGATGCTTTGAACAAGCAGCGCGAAATCTTTGGCTGGGCCATGTATGATTGGGCCAACTCGGCCTTTAGCACCATTGTTGTCACCACCTTTTTAGGCCCTTATCTGACCGCCCTGGCCGAGGCCAACGGCGGCCGGGTAGATTTGTTGGGTTATCCCCTGGAAGGCGCGGGCTTTTTTCCGCTGTGCGTCTCCATTTCGGTCGGCTTGCAGGTATTTTTTCTGCCTATTTTGGGGGCAGTGGCCGATTACTCTCACCTGAAAAAGCGGCTGATGATGGTGTTTGCCATGCTGGGCGCCGTGGCCACCATGCTCCTTTTTGTGGTGGAGCGCAACTTGATTCTGCTGGGGGGGCTGCTGTTTATCATCGCTAATCTCTCTTTTGGGGCGGCCCTGGTGCTGTATAACGCCTTTTTGAACGACATCGCCAGGCCGGATGAGCGGGACTCGGTCAGCTCTCAGGGCTTTGCCTACGGCTATGTGGGCGGAGGGTTGGCGCTGCTGCTGAGTCTGGTCCTGCTGTGGCTGATGGGCCAGGACAACCAAAGCCTGGCAGTGCGCCTGAGCCTGGCCGGAGCAGGGCTGTGGTGGCTGGTTTTTACCCTGCTCTTTCCGCAGCGTTACCTGGTGCAGCGGGCGCCGGCCCACACCTTACCGCATGGTGAAACTTTTTTATCGCATGGGGTTAAGCAACTGCTGACCACCCTGAAAGAACTGTTCACCAAATACCCCATGACGCTGCGCTACCTGATTGCCTACCTGGTTTATAACGATGGCATTCAAACCATCATCACCGTGTCAACCATTTTTGCTTCAAGCGAGTTGGGCTTATCCACCAGCACCCTGGTGCAGGTAGTCCTGATGATTCAATTTGTGGCGGCCGGGGGAGCGATGATTTTTAACTTTTTGGCCGGGCAGATTGGGGCCAAAAAGGCCATTATGGTTAGCCTGGTGATTTGGGCCGGGCTGCTGATTTATGCCTACGGTTTTTTATACACGGAACTGCAATTTTGGATTTTGGGGGCGGTGCTGGCGCTGGTGTTGGGTGGCTCTCAGGCGTTGAGCCGCTCCTTGTTCTCGCAGATGATTCCCCCCAACCGGGAGTCGGAATACTTTAGCTTGTACGAAATTAGCGAGCGCGGCACCTCCTGGCTGGGGCCGGTGGTTTTTACCCTGGCCCTGCAATTGACCGGCGCCCAGCGCACCTCGATGATCGTGCTCATCGCCTTCTTTGTGATTGGGCTGATTTTGCTGGCGGTGACCGATGTCAAAAAGGCCATCCACGAAGCAGGCAATGAGGCGCCGGCGGTAGTATAAAGGGAGAAATTATGCCGATTGACTTTGCCAAAATCATCGCCGCCGAGCTGGGCATCCAACGCCCGCAGGCGGCCCGCTCGATTGAGCTATTTGATAATGATAATACCGTGCCCTTTGTGGCCCGCTACCGCAAAGAAGTGACCGGCGGGCTGGATGAAGCGCAACTCCGCACCATCCTGGAGCGGCTGACCTACCTGCGCCACCTGGAAGAGCGCAAACAAACGGTGCTCAAAAGCATCGAGGAGCAGGGCAAGCTGACCGACGAGCTGCGCCAACGCCTTGAAACAGCGGCTACTTTGCAGGTTGTCGAAGACCTGTACCTGCCTTACAAACCCAAACGCCGCACCCGCGCCACCATTGCCCGCGAGCGCGGCCTGGAGCCGCTGGCCCAAATCATTCTGGCGCAGAACGTAACCAAAGGGAACCCGGCAGAAATTGCCGCCGCTTATCTGAATGACGAGGTGCCGGGCGCGGCCGAAGCCCTGGCCGGAGCATGTGACATCATCGCCGAAACCGTGGCCGAAGACGCCGATACCCGCGCCCGCGTGCGCGAGCAAACCCGCGCCGAAGCCTGGCTGGTGGTGAGCGCCGGGGATACCGGCAAAGATGAGCGCAAAGTCTACGAGATGTATTATGACTACAAGGAAAAGTTGAGCGCCATCCCGCCCCACCGCCTGCTGGCGCTCAACCGGGGCGAGCGCGACGGGGTGCTGAAGGTGAAGCTAGAAGGGCCGGACGAGGCCCTCATCCGGGGCATCCAGGCCAAGATGATCACCAATCCCAAATCGCTGTTTACCGATCACCTCCGCCAGGCCATCGCCGACGGTTACAAACGGCTGCTGGCCCCCTCCATCGAAACCGAACTGCGCGGCGACTTGACCGATACCTCCGACGAGCACGCCATCGAAACGTTTGGGGCCAACCTGCGCCAGTTATTATTACAGCCGCCGGTGCGGGGCAAAACCGTCATCGGGATTGACCCCGGCTTCCGCACCGGCTGCAAGGTGGCCCTGGTAGACCCCACCGGCAAATTTTTGGGCGGAACCACCATCTACCCCCACGAGCCGCACAAAAAATGGGCCGAGGCCAAAGCTATATTGCTCAAGTTGATTGAGCAAGGCGCCGAGGTGATTGCCATCGGCAACGGCACCGCCAGCCGCGAAACCGAAACCCTGGCGGCAGAGGTGGTCGCCGCCGCCAAAATTACCAAGAACCAACCCACAGGGGGCCTTCGGCTCTTACCAATCTCTTATATCATCGTCAACGAAGCCGGCGCTTCGGTTTATTCTGCCAGCGATCTGGCCCGGAGCGAATTTCCAGAGCTGGATGTGAGCATGCGGGGGGCCATCTCGATTGCCCGCCGCCTGCAAGACCCCCTGGCCGAACTGGTCAAAATTGACCCCAAATCTATTGGGGTGGGGCTGTACCAGCACGATGTTAACCAAAAACGGCTGGCCGAGACGCTGGACTCGGTGGTGGAGAGCGCCGTTAACCACGTGGGGGTGGATGTGAACACCGCCAGCGCCGCCCTGTTAAGCTATGTGGCCGGCGTCAGCCGGCGCGTGGCCGAAGCTATCGTCAAGCACCGGGAGGAGCATGGCCCTTTCCGGCGGCGCGAGGAGTTGAAAAAGGTGAAGGGGTTGGGCGACAAAACCTACCAGCAGGCCATCGGCTTTCTTAAAATTCCCGGCGGCGAGCGGCCGCTGGACAACACCTTTATCCACCCGGAAAGTTACCCGGTGGTGGAACGGCTGTTTGCCCAGCTCCAGGTGCGCGGCGATGAAAAAGATTTGCCGGCCCGGCTTGAGAGCTTGCGCAAAGGCAATCTCACCCAACTGGCTAAACGCCTGGACGTAGGCGAGCCAACCCTGGCCGATATTCTGGAGTCTCTGGCTAAACCGGGCCGAGACCCGCGTGATGAGCTGCCGCCGCCGTTGTTACGCCAGGACGTGTTAAAGCTGGAAGACTTGCGAGAAGGGATGGTGCTGACCGGCACCGTCCGCAATGTGGTAGATTTTGGGGCCTTTGTGGATATTGGGGTCAAGCAAGATGGGCTGGTTCACATCAGCCAACTGGCTAACCGCTACCTCAAAAGCCCCTTTGAGGCGGTCAGCGTGGGGGATATCGTCAAGGTGAAGGTGGTCAAAGTTGACAAAGAGCGCGGCCGGATTGGCCTGAGCATGAAAGAGGTTGAAGAAAGGTGACAGTCACTTAAAAAGTGACTGTCACCTGATAGACCCGGTGGATCCAATTTTTTCCGTAGCTGGCGCACGCTTTGCCTGGCGTCCTACTTGTCCGGCAATCCAGAAAGCACCTGGCGCACTTTCTGGGTCAATTTAGATGGTCTAAAAGGCTTGGCTAAAAAGGCAATGCCTTTATCCACCACTTCGTGATACACAATAGCATTATCGGTGTAGCCCGACATGTACAGCAGCCTGGTTTCCGGGTGCAGCCGGGTTACCTCCATGCCCAACTCATGCCCGGTTATTTTGCCGGGCATGATCATATCTGTCAGCAGCAAATGGATCGGTTCCTGGTATTCCTTGGCAAGCCGCAGCGCCTCCGGGCCGTCAACCGCATCCAAAACCTGGTAGCCGCCCTCTCGCAAAATATTGCAGATCATTTCTCTGACGACTTTTTCATCCTCTACCACTAAAATTGTTTCATGGCCGCCGGAAATCTCCTCGGAAACCGGGTTAGGTTCAGCCGCTTCACCTTTTTCGTGCATTTGAGGCAGGTAGATTTTGAAGGTAGTGCCTTTGCCCGGTTCACTGTAAGCCCAGATATGGCCGCCGCTTTGCTTAACAATGCCATAAACCATGGCCAGCCCCAGGCCGGTGCCTTTGCCTCGTTCTTTGGTGGTAAAAAAGGGTTCAAAAATGTGCGATAAGGTTTCTTTGTCCATGCCCACCCCCGTATCGCTGACGGCTAACATCACATAGGGACCGGGGATTACCTCAACATGCTGGTGGGCATAGCTCTCATCCAGAATCACATTGGCCGTCTCAATGATTAACTCTCCCCCCCTGGGCATAGCATCGCGGGCATTGATGGCTAAATTCAGCAAAACCTGTTCCATTTGACCGGGGTCGGCCATTACCCAGGCCAGGTCTGGGGCAGGGATGGTTACAATAGCGATATTTTCACCAATAAGACGCTGCAGCATTTTTTCTAACTCCAGCATCACGGTGTTAAGGTTAAGCCTTTGGAACTGCAAGGGCTGTTTGCGGCTAAAGACCAGGAGTTGGCGCGTTAAAGCCGAGGCGCGCTCGCCGGCCCTTTTGATGCGTTCAAGGTCTTTGCGTTTGGGGTCTTGCTCGCTCAGGTGGCGGCTTAAAAGGGTTTCGCTGTAACCGAGGATGATGGTCAGCAGGTTATTGAAATCATGGGCCACGCCGGCGGCCAACTGGCCAATGGCGTCCATTTTTTGGGATTGGAGCAGTTGAGTTTCTAAATTTATTTTTTCGGTCACATCTTTTTTAACGGCCACATAGTTGACAATCGCCCCGTTCTCATCTCTAACCGGGGTAATCGTCGCTTCTTCGGTAAAGAGGCGGCCATCTTTGGCTTTATTGATGAGACGGCCATTCCAAACCTGGCCGGAGCAGATAGTCGCCCACATTTGGATGTAAAAAGCTTTATTCTGGTAGCCGCTCTTTAAGATGCGGGGATTCTGCCCAATCACTTCGGCCCGGCTGTAACCGGTAATTTGTTCAAAGGCCGGGTTCACGTAAATGATGTTCCCGGCCAGGTCGGTAATCATCACCGTATCGGTGGCCTGTTCGATGGCGGCGCTCAAACGCTGCTGTACTTGGTTTAGCCGCAGGCGGGTCAGCACCCCGGCCACCTGGTCGGCCACGGTCCAGGCAAAATTGATCTCCTGGGCCGAGAAGTGACGCGGCTCGCTTGCAGCCAGGGCCAGGCTGCCGATGACCGTATCTTCACTAATCAAAGGCAACACCATCATCGAAACCACCCCCAGCTCGCCCAGGAGGGTGCGATTGTCGGCCAGGTTGGGATACTTTTGGACGTTAGGGATCACCTGGGGCGCTTTGAAGGCCATCAAGGTGCGGACCAGCGGGCTGCCGGCGGTAGAGATAGCGCGGGGCAGCGGCATCGCTTCGGCCTGGCTGTTGTACTCGGCCACCACCCGCGCCTCTGCCCCGGCCTCATCATAAAAGAAGGCGACCGCGCGAGGTAGATTGAAGGCCAGCGCCAATTCCTGGCACACTACCTCAAGCGTGGTCTCCGCACTCAGGCCCGCCATGGTGGCGGCCGTAAGCTGGTTGAGTACGGTTAACTCACGGTTGCGGCGCTGCAGTTCCTCCTCAGCTTGTCTATATTTGGTAATATCTCTGTTCACCCCCACCAGGCCCACCACCTGGCCCTGGTCATCCCGCAGGGGCACTTTTGTGGTTGACATCCAGCCCTGGTTGCCGGCCTTATCTACTATTGGCTCTTCCAGGTTGTTGATGGCCTGGCCCGTCTGAAAGATGGCCTGTTCAGCGGCGTAATATTTGGCGGCCACATCCGAGGGATAAAAGTCAAAATCTGTTTTGCCAAGCAGGGCCTCCGGGCTGGCGGCGCCCATCACCTGGGCCACCGCTTTATTGGCCAGCACAAATTTGCTTTCGAGGTCTTTGATATAGATGTAGTAGGGCAGGGTATCAATCAGGGTGCGCAGCAGATTCCGCTCGGTGCGCAGGGCCTCTTCTACCTGCTGGCGCTGGCTTTGGTGCTGCTGAACGATGCTTTCGGCCTGGCTGACCTGCAGCAGGTAACGGATTCGCCGGCGCAGCACCGCCCAGTGGATGGGTTTGACCACGTAATCGGT
>CAZDMM010000078.1:0-3302 GCA_964505845.1 uncultured Caldilineaceae bacterium | reverse complement strand
GGTTGACCGAGTCGGTATCATCTAAAGCGGTCACCATCAAGATAGGCAGAGAGCCGGTCCCGGGGAGCAGGCGGAGGCGGGTGCAGGTTTCAAAGCCATCCAGTTCCGGCATCACCGCATCCAACAGCACTATATCAAAGGGCTGTTCCGCATAAAGAGCCAGGGCTTGCAGGCCATCGGCCGCTTCTACAACGGTATAGCCTTCCTCTTCTAAGGCATGCCGGATCAGCAGGCGGGTAGGGTAATCATCATCGGCTATCAAAATACGGGGGATAGAAGGTTGATCCACGATTTTCATCCATCCTTGGAACAATCTTTAAGTCAGGTTCCGTTCCATCGGCGCCACCTGGCTCGATAAATGTTTGAACAGGTAATAATTGGAACAAGTTGTAAATAGCGGGCAGCAGCCCGACGGCGACCTCTTCTTTAAGCACAAAATCTGCGACGCCGGCCGACTCGGCGGCCAGACGATACTCGGGCATATTATGGAGGGTCAGGATAATAACGGCGGGGGCGTTGAGCTGGGTCTTCAAATGGCGGGCCACTTCCAGGCCGGTGACATCAGGCAGGCTGAGGTCTAACAAGACCAGGTCGGGCTGCAGCCGGGCCACCTGGGCCAGCCCTTCGTGGCCCGAAAGCGCCTGCCCCACCACCTGCAGTTGAGGCGCCGCCGCCAAAAACTTGGCTAAAACCGCCAAAAATGGGGCGCTATCGTCTATCAATAAAATACGGATCATCGGAATTGTGTTCACTAACAATCAGTTTACAACAGTCACAGCCAGAAGACAATCAGGAAAAATCAGGAAAAATTAGTGGGCAAATACCTGAGTTTTAGAAATAGGGTAACTCATTTTTATTCCAGCGTGACCAGGCCAATGCGGATGGCGTAACGCACCAGGCTGGCGATGTCGTGGCGCTGCATCAGTTGGGTGCGGTGCGTTTCAACTGTTTTTACCCCAATCTGCAATATTTGGGCAATTTCCCGGGTGGTGCGGCCTTCGGCAATCAAGCGCAAAATCTCACGCTGGCGCAGGGTGAGCTGTTCGGCGGGGTCAGCCTCAGGCTCCATCCGCCGGATATAATCGGCCAGGTGTTTGGACACGGCCGGGCTGAGATAGGTTCCATCACTGATGACGGTAGACAGCGCGGCTTCCAGCTCGGCCAGGTTAGCATCTTTGAGCAAATAGCCCCTGGCCCCGGCCCGCAAAGCCCGCAGCACATACTCCTCGCTGGCATGGATGGAGAGGATAATCACCCGGATATGGGGAAATTCCTGGTTAATCTGGGCGGTGGCGTCTAAACCGTTCAGGCCCGGCATGCCGATATCCATCAAGATTAAGTCGGGTTGGTGTAGTTCAACCAATTGTAACACCTCGACCCCATCGCCGGCTTCGGCTACCACCTCCAGGTCAGGCAATCCCTGCAACAAGGCCCGAAAACCGGCCCGCACCAGGGTATGATCATCTGCCAGCAGCACCTTGACCATAGTCATGAGCGCCCTCCTTGTACTAATGACCTATCCGAAAACCTCAGCAACGGCGGCTCCCACGCCGCTGTTGGGCCGGGCGTGGGAACCCGGCCCGCTAGTTTTCGGATAGGTACTAAATCACTGCGCCCGACCGGCCAGGTCACATTCCTGTCTCGGCCGGCTTTTTATCAAGCGGGAAGTAAGCCCTGATTTCAGCGCCCCGGCCGGGGGCGGAGTCAAACTCAAGCCGGCCGCCGGCCAGCAGCACCCGCTCTTGCATGCCAATCAAACCCAGGCTGTGGCCGTAAGCCGCACGCCGGAGCGATTCTTCAACCGCAAAGCCGATTCCATCATCACGAATGAGCAGGAGCAGCCCCGCCTCTTGCTCTGCCACTTCAACCTGCACCTGCTGCGCCTGGGCGTGCCGGATGACATTGGTGAGCGCCTCCTGAACCACCCGAAAGCACACCGTATTGAGATAAGCCGGAACCTGTATCTGCGGCGGTTCAACCCGCAACTGAATTTTAAGGCCCGACCGCTGCGCCTGGCGATCCAAAAACCAGCGCAGGGTAGCTACCAGGCCCAAATCATCCAGCAGCGAAGGCCGCAAGTTAAGGGAAAGGTCCCGCACCTGCTGGATGGCATGCTCCACCATGCTGATGCTGTCGGCAATGGGCAGGGGCAGCTGCTCCGGTGGGCGCGGCAGCATTTGTAGATTTAACTTGATGGCCGTTAAGGTTTGACCAATCTCATCGTGAAGTTCGTAGGCCAGGCGGCGGCGCTCGGCTTCCTGGGTTTCTAGCAGTTGGTGCGACAGGGCTTCCAGCCGTTCCCGTCCCAGTTGCACCTGCTCCAGCAGGCCCGCCTGCTGGATCGCCACGGCCAATTGGTCGGCCAGTTCCCGGACAATGGCGATATGTTCCTCGGTCAAGGAGCCAGGCCGGTCGGCGCCCACATTGAGCACCCCAATCAACACCCCCTGCACCCGCAGCGGCGCAAAGATGTAAGCCTGCATGCCTTCGGCCAGCAGAGTTTGGGCCACCGGCAGCCACTGCGCCAGGCGGTGCAGGTCTTCTACCAGCAGCGTCTGCCCTTTTTGTAGTTGGGCGGCAAAGTTTGGATGGAAGGGCTGGCGCAGGCCGGGGGTAACAGCCGTCTCATAATCGGCGTTGGCGGCAAATTTAATCAGCTCGTTGGCCTCCCGGTCTATCAGGTACAGGCCGGCCCGCCGGCAGGGAATGAACCGGCGCAGGTGCAGCAAGGTAACGTCGGCAATAGCCAGCGGCGAGCGAGCCGCCAAAATTTCTTTGCTCAGGGCGTTCAATATCTTGAGCCGCTCGGCTTGCTGCTGCAGCGCCTGTTCGGCCTGCTTGCGCTCGGTGATATCGCTGACCACCCCATAGATAACTTGATGATCGCCTTCACTTTCCACCCGTCCACTATCCAGCAGCCACACGATGCTTTCGTCGGCCCGCCTAAAGCGGTATTCGGTTTGGCTGCTCTGGCCAGAACGCAGCCGTTCTAGCTGGGCGGCCGCCGCCGCCTGGTCGTCGGGGTGGATCCGGGTGTGCCAAAGCGACCACTCAAGCATAAACTGTTCCGGCGGATAACCGGTTAAAGCGTCCACATTGGGTGAAATATAGCGATTGACCAGTTCCCCGGCCGGCGTCACCTCGGTGACATAAATATGGGCGCTGATGGAGGCCACCACCTGGCGAAAACGTTCCTGGCTGGCCCGCAGCCTGGCCTCGGCCTGCTTGCGCTGGGTAATATCCCGGTTGACGGTTAGATAATTAACCGCCTGCCCGGCCGAGTCGTACACTATCTGGGCGTT
>CAZDMM010000077.1:0-16436 GCA_964505845.1 uncultured Caldilineaceae bacterium | reverse complement strand
GTTAGCGCCCTGAGACAGAGGTAGCAATTCAACGGATGTGGTTTGTCCAGCCTGTCAAGCAGGATTAAAATAGCCTCCCCAAAAAATTCTCCACACAAAAGGTAGAGCGATGAACAAACAAGAAATTTTAGAGAAACAACAAAAATATCTCTGGCCCAATCATATCCTGTACTACACCGAACCCATGCCGCTGGACCACGGCGACGGCATGTATGTGTGGGACGTGGAGGGTCACAGGTATCTTGATTTTTTTGCCGGTATTTTGACCACCAGCGTGGGGCATAATCATCCCAGGGTGGTGGAGCGGATTCAGGAGCAGGCCGCCAGGCTGATCCACTCCTCCACCCTATACCCCAACGAGAATCACGTCAGGCTGGCCGAAAAGCTGGCCGAGATTACCCCCGGCAAACTACAGGTTTCCTACTTTACCAACTCCGGCACCGAAGCCGACGAAACGGCGGTGATGCTGGCCAAAGCTTACACCGGGGCGCAGGAGGTGATTGCGCTGCGTCACGGCTACAGCGGGCGCTCCCCGCTGGGCATGGCCCTCACCGGCCAATCGGGCTGGCGCATTGGCGGCACCCAAATTGCCGGCATCAAACACGCCCTCAACCCGTACTGCTATCGCTGCCCGCTCAAGCTGACCTATCCCGGCTGCGGCGTGGCCTGCGCCGAAGACATAGAAGAGGTTATCAAAACAACCACCTCCGGCCGCATTGCCGCTTTTTTGGCCGAGCCGATTCAGGGCGTGGGCGGCTTTATCACCGCGCCGCCCGAATATTTCAAAATTGCGGTGGAGATTACCCATCGCTACGGCGGGCTGTTCATCTGCGACGAGGTGCAGACCGGCTTTGGCCGCACCGGCGGCAAGTGGTTTGGCATTGAGCATTGGGAGGTGGAGCCGGATATTATGACCATGGCCAAAGGCATCGCCAACGGCCTGCCTATGGGCAACACCATCACCACCACCGAAATTGCCGAGGGCATGCTGGGCAAAGGCGCTACCATCAGCACCTTTGGCGGCAACCCGCTTTCCACGGCAGCTTCGCTGGCCACCATCGAGGTGATGGAAGAGGAGGCCAACCCGCAGCACTGCGCCGAGGTCGGCGCGCAGTTGCGGGCCGGGCTGGAACGCCTGCAGGAGAAGTACCCGCTCATCGGCGACGTGCGGGGCATGGGCTTGATGCAGGGGGTGGAGCTGGTCAAAGACCGCCAGACGAAAGAACCGGCCCCGGAAGCGGTGGTGGCCGTGTTTGAGCAGACTCGCGCCCGCGGCCTGCTGATTGGCAAAGGCGGCATGTACGGCAACGTGCTGCGCATCGCCCCGCCCCTGGTAGCCCGCCCGGAACACGTCGAAGAGGCCCTGGCCATCCTGGATCATGCTTTTGCTCAAGTGCAGGAGTTAAATTGAAATTTTTCAATCAAAATTTGCAAGCTGCATAGATTGCAATTTTACCGGAGAGCGGCATCCCTTTGCCGCCGGTCTTTAACCAAAATTTACAGACGACAGGGCGCAAACATGCTATAATGAGATGAGACTCGTTGCAATCCAGCAACGTAATTTTTGGTAACCGTACCAAGCGGGCCAGGCTGCCTAACCAAAGGCATAACCAAGTGTCTCTCATCGGGGGGCGGTTATGCCTTTTTGTTTGGCGGTGCTTGATCCTGGAGAATTTTAAAGATGCATCTACACAAACAACTACCGGGCTACTGGCCCTACCAGGTTGACCTCATCTCCATTATCGCCAAATGGTTGATCACCCTGACAATTTTAGGCGCTGTTATCAACAGTCCGTGGCTGCTGTGGGATCCCCTGTGGCGCATCCTATCCCAGAACGGCGCCGGGTTGCTAAGTATCTTAATCTATTTGTGGTGCTTGCGATTGCTCCGGCGGGGACAAGTGCGCCAAGCGGTTTGGGTTTTACTGACTATGGGTTTGTTTGCTGGCATAGTGCTGTTACTGTCTTCAGGCGGGCTATTCATCTTGAGTGGGGTCATCATGCTCTGTTTTTTTGTGCTGATAGCCGCCTTTGTGGACTCGCCGTGGGCCGCCCTGGGCTGGGGAGTGGGGAGCATTTTGCTCTGCCTGGCGGCCCTCACGGCCCGCCGCTGGCTGCCTTTTTTTGACTTTGAGCCGGCCACGTCTGATTTGATCGGGCTTTACCTGTTTTCTACCTTCTTCTTGCTGGCCTTTCTCTTGTTGGGCCGGCATATTGCCGGGCGGCTCAACAAGGCTCTGGCCGAGAGCCAAGCCGCCCAACGGGAAGTAGAAGCGCGGGCGGCGCAGCTTGAGCAAAGCGCCGAAGCCCTCCGGCAGATGCACGCCACCCTGGAGACCCAGGTAAAGGCCAGAACTGCCGAGCTGTTGGTCGCCAACGAGCAATTACAACTGAGCCAGAGCCGGCAGCAAGCTCTGATGGACAGCATCCCGGATATTGCCTGGCTAAAGGATAAAGACAGCCGCTTTATTGCCGCCAACCAACCTTTTGGCGACGCCTGTGGGGTTAGCCCGGCCGAGCTGGTGGGCAAAACCGACCTGGATATTTGGCCTTGCCGCCTGGCCGAGCGGTACCGGGCCGACGATGAGCAGGTCATCCAAACGGGCCAGGTCAAGCGGGTTGAAGAACCGCTGATTGACCAGTCTGGCCGGCGCAGGTGGATTGAAACTATCAAAGTACCTACCTGGGATAAGCAGGGGCAGGTCATTGGCACGGCCGGCATTTCTCGCGATATTACCGAACGCAAACAGGCCGAAGAAGCCCTGCAGCGGGCCTATACCGAGCTGGACCAACGGGTACAGGAGCGCACCGCCGACCTGGCCCAGGCCAACGCCGCCTTGCAGGCCGAAGTAGCGGAACGGCGGCGGGCTGAACAATCGCTGCTGGAAACGGCCACCCGGCTGGAACACGTCCTGGGCACCAGCCCTATTACCATTTATACGGTCAACTTCAAAGAGAATCGCGTGACCTTTATCAGCGAAAATGTAAAAACCTTGCTGGGCTACGAACCCCACCAATTTTTAGGAGAGCGCAGTTTTTGGCTTGAGCGAGTTCATCCTGAGGATAGATTTTCCTATCCTCAGGACGAAAACTCTTTACAGGCGCAAGACTATGGCGTGCGTGAATATCGTTTTCAACATCAAAATGGGCACTACCTTTGGATGCACGATGCCGTTCGGATCATCTTTGATGAAGCCGGCCAGCCCCAGGAAATTGTGGGGGCCTGGTCTGATATTACCGAGCGGGTGCAGACCGCCGAAGCGCAGCGCCGTTATGCGGACCGGCTAAAAATTTTGCGCGATATTGACCAGGCTATTCTGGCCGACCAGTCTCCCGCCGGCATTGCCCATGCCGCTCTGCGCCGTCTCAGATCGCTCATCCCTTACCGAGGGGGAGTGGTCATGCTGTTTGATAATGTCCTTAGCGAGACTGTGGTGTTGGCCGCCGAAACAACTGCGGCTAAACCCCTTCTGGCGGTGGGCACGCGCCTGCCGCTGGCCGCTTTTAAGGACCTGGAAAGAAACCACAACCTGGTAAACCAGGACCAGCCTCATGTACTGGACGATATTTTGACCATCCCCAGCACCTCGCCGCTGGTGCAAAAACTGCAAAACCAGGGGGCCCGCTCGCTCGTGATAGCGCCCCTGGTTCTTCACCAAGGCTCCATTGGCGTATTGAGCCTGAGCGCCGTGACTCCCGGCATTTTTACGTCCGAACATGTCGAGATTGTGCAGGAGGTAGCGCACTCGCTGGCGGTGGCCGTCCAACACTGCCAGCTTCGGCAAGAACGCCAACAGCACGAAGAACGGCTGGAAGCCTCGCTGCGAGAAAAAGAGGCCATGCTCAAAGAGATTCACCACCGGGTTAAGAATAACTTGCAAGTCATCTCCAGCCTGCTCAACTTGCAGGCCAGCCAGACTCAAGATGCCCAAATCTGTAATATCTTTCAAGATAGCCAGACCCGCATCCGTTCCATGGCTCTAATTCATGAAAAACTGTATCAAACCCGTGACCTGGCCCGGGTGGATTTTGGCGAATATATCCAGAATTTAGCGGCCTATCTCTTCCGCTCGTATCAAATCAGCGCCGGGCAGGTTGCCTTAAACGTCAAGGCAACCGACATTTTTCTGGATATCAATATCGCCGTGCCCTGCGGCCTGATTATCAATGAACTGATTTCCAACGCGCTGAAACATGCTTTTCCCGGCGGCCGGCCGGGCGAAATCTGGATTGAATGGCAGGCAGTAGGCGAGCGCCAGTTGATTTTGACCGTTGGGGATAACGGCGTGGGTTTTCCGGCGAGCCTAGATTTTCAGCAGACCCCCTCCCTGGGCTTGCAGTTGGTCAATACCCTGGTTGAACAACTGGAGGGAACCATTGACCTTAAGCGGAACGGCGGTACAGAATTTACTATTGCCTTTGCCTATTAAATCAACCAAGAAAGCACCTAAATTATGCCCACACAAATTCTGATTGTTGAGGATGAAAAAATTGTAGCCCTGGATATTCAAAATAGATTAAAGAAACTGGGCTACGGCGTCCTGGATTTGGTTGCGACCGGCCCGGCCGCCATCGCCGCCGCCGCTGAACTGCGCCCAGACCTGGTGCTGATGGACATTATGCTCAAAGGCGAGATGGATGGCATTACCGCCGCCGCTCAAATCCGGGCCGAGTTAGACCTGCCGGTTATCTATCTTACCGCCCTGGCCGACGAGGCCACGCTCCAGCGGGCCAAAATTACCGAGCCGTATGGCTATCTGCTCAAACCGTTTGAAGAAAGAGAACTGCACAGCGCCATTGAGATGGCCCTCTATAAATATCGCCTGGAAAAGCGGCTGCGCGACAGTGAACGCTGGCTAAATGCTACCCTCAACAGCATCGGCGAAGCCGTGATTGCCACCGACGACCAGGGCCGGATTAAGTTTATGAATCCTGTGGCCGAAAAGCTGACTGGCTGGTCCCAGGCCGAGGCGCTGGGCCGGGAGGCCCTGGAAATTTTCCAGGCCAGTGACGAACACACCCGCAGCCTGGCCGAATACCCGGTACAGCAGGCCCTGCAGCAGGGGCATGTCACCACCCTTACCAACCACCGGCTCATCACCAAAAGCGGCCAGGAAATTGTCATTGACGACAGCGCCGCTCCCATCAAAGATGAAACCGGCAAAATTACCGGGGTAGTTTTGGTTTTTAAAGATATAACCGAAAAACGGGCCATACAAGAGCGGCTGCTGCGGCAAGAACGGCTGGCGACGGCCGGCCACCTGGCGGGCGGCGTAGCGCACCACCTTAACAACATCTTAACCGGCATGCTGGGCTTTGCCGAGTTGGCCAGCTACCAGCCTAACCTGCCGGCGCCGGCTCAAAAGAGTCTGGCTCATATTATTGAGCAGGGCCAGCGGGCGGCTCACCTGATCCGCCAAATGTTAGATTTTAGCCGTAAATCTATGATAACCAGGCGGCCGCTGGCTCTGGCCGCCTTTCTTAAAGAGGCGGCCTCGGTGCTGCGGCACACTCTGCTACCCCCGGTCAACCTGGCTTTGCAGATTGAACCGGACAGCGCCGGTTATTGGGTAGACGCCGACGCCGCCCAACTGCAGCAGGCGTTGACCAACCTGGCCGCTAACGCCCAAGACGCCATGCCGGGCGGCGGAACACTGCAATTGCGGCTGTCGCTGCTGCGGCTTGAGCCGGGCCAGACTCCCCCCGGCCCGGATATGTCGCCGGGAACATGGCTGGCCCTGGCCGTGTCTGATACGGGTTGGGGGATTTTACCGGAACACCGCCCGCATATTTTTGAACCTTTTTTTACCACCAAAGAGGTAGGGCATGGCCTGGGCATGGGGCTGGCCCAGGCCTATGGCATCATCAAGAACCATGCCGGCGATATTGAGGTGCAAAGCCAGGTAGGACAGGGCACAACCTTTACCCTCTATCTGCCGGCCCGGCCTACCCCACCGCCGGCAACCGCCTCCGCAGAAATGCCGGCCGGGCACGCTGAACTCCTTTTACTGCTTGAAGTGGATGAGTTCATTCTTAAGGTTGAGCAGGCCACCCTGGAGAGGCTGGGATACCGCGTGCTAACGGCAACCACCACCCAGCAAGCCCTGGAAGTGGTCAAACGGGAGCCTCAAATTGCCCTGGTGCTGGCCGATGTGACGGCCCCGGAATTAGGAGGGGGCGCCTGGCTGAGTGATCTGCGCCAGCTTAATCCCACCGTTAAAATTGTGGTTTTAAGCAGCCAGCCGCCAGAGCCAGGACCACACAACCTGTCGCCCCAAGATTTTGCAGCCTGGATTCAAAAGCCCTGGACCATCAAGCAGTTAGCCCAGGTGGTAAGCCAGGCTTTGGCCAGGTAAAAATTATTACTGCAACATCACATCATAACGCCGTTCTGACCGGGTGGGTCAGGGCGGCGTTGTGTTTGCAGGCGTGGGCGAGAACTGCCCGGTTATAAAAAAAATGCAGCGGCGGTCCGCCTGCCGTCTATCACGACATGCTCAAAGTCCCACCTTCCCGGAAGCTACATGCTGTTTGAGGCCAGGAATTGGCCCAAAACCCTGCCAATTTTGAACCAAAGCTTATGTGGAGCTTCCGGGAAGGTTTGCCCAATAACCTTGAACATGCCCTGCGCCGTCTGTTTAAGGGCCTTGTCAGGAGAGCTACAGCTATGGTAGAATGGAGCAGGCCGCTGAGGCCCCAGCAGCAACAGCCAGTTGGCTCGATGGCATGGTTATGGTATTACGCCCTGAACGCCACACCCTTGAACACTCAATCCACATCAACGCCCCGGCCGAAGCGGTCTGGCGGCACATCACCCAGGTGGACATCGCCGCCTTCCGGCATCCGGCTTACTTCACCCTGCTGGGCATCCCCAAGCCGCTGCGGGCGGAGATCGTTCAGCCGGGTGTGAACGGGGCCAGAACAGCCTTCTTTGCCAACGGTCTGCGCTTCTCACAAGTGATCACGGAGTGGCAGCCCTATGAGCGGTACGCCTTCACCTTTCAAGCCGACCCCGGCTTTCGGGTGGCCTATCTGCTGGACCTATCGGACGGCCCCTTTCGGATGATTGCCGGAACCTATCATCTCACAGCGGAACAAAGAGGCGTGCGCCTATCGCTCTCCAGCCAGTATGCACTTTACGGCTTGAGGGGGATGCGTCTGCGCCTCCCGGTGAGGCTGGTGCTGGCGCTGTTTCAGCGGTATCTGTTGCGGGGAATCAAAGCCAATGCGGAGCGACAAGAAATGTCTCGAAGCCAGCCGGGTGGAGCGCCGCATGCCCAGGGGTAGCGTCTCCATCGAGATGGACGCACCCTGCCAGGCCGTCTTCGCGGTCATTCACGATTACACCTGCCGCCTGGAGTGGGATACTATGCTGCGAGAAGCGCGGCTGCTGGGCGGGGCGACTGCCGCCGGACTCGGCGTCCGCTCCCTGTGTACCGGAACCTGGCGGAGCGCCTTTTTAGCCCTGGAAACCGAGTACATCCGCTTTGAGCCGGAGCGGGTGGCGGCGGTCAAGCTGACCAATCGTCCCCTCTTTTTTGAGCATTTTGCGGCCACCCTCCGGCATGAGGCTATCAGCTCAGGTCGCTGCCGCACCACCTACATCTACTTTTTCCGCGCCCGCCCTCGCCTCCTGGCCCCGCTGCTGGAGCCGCTGATGAACGCCCTGCTCCGGCGAGAAACCCGGCAGCGGCTCCGCTCCCTGCGGCGCTTTGTGGAAGGTCAAGCTGTTCGCCGGGCAAAGGCAGATTGATGACGCCACTGAAAAGATCAGAAATCTAAACGCAAAGGCGCTAAGATGCAAGGAAAAGCAGATCAAAACCTTCCCGGAAGCTGTTATGGAGTGACTGCCCCTCCTTAAAGCGAGCTTCCAGGAAGGTACAACACTAAAAATCTCTGCGCCTTTGCGTCCCAGCGTTAAAAATCAACTTTTTTCAGGGGAGTGAGTGGTGGGAGTAATCATTGACTGGTTGATGCAAGACGAGCAGAGAGATTTGTATGAATTCCTGGTGGCGCTGGTTCTCAATCTGCTGTTCTTGGGGCTGATTGCCCTGTTATTATGGCCGCTGGGGAGTCTCAGCCTGGGGTGGAGCCTGGCCAAAGGGTATGGCCTGTTATGGCTCCTTATCTTTGTGACCGCCATGCTGCTCAATGGGATACACCGTTTTTTCCGCATGAATATCTATGACCGGGCCAATGCCTACATCTTGTCCACGCTGGCGGTGAGTTGCCTGCTGCAAATAGGCTGGGCCGCTTTTGCCGCGCTGACCGTTGCCGGCTTCGCCGCCGGCGCGCCGCTCTGGCTGGCGGGGATCCTGTACGTCGCCGGCTTTCTGTCCTGCTTCATCGCCTTCTGGGACGTTTCATCCACCTATTCCGGGCAAATCTACCGGCTCATCAGCCTGCCGCTGGCCCTGGCCAGTTTCCTGGGCTTCAGCCTGTGGCCGGCCGGCGCTCGCCTGATATTTGGTTGGTTTTTTTAGCTTTTTTGAGGGACAAGCAACGCGAAACCAAATCGTTCCATCATCGAGCCAGATCAAAAGCACGATGTTGCCCTTCAGCTTGAGCGAGCCGGGTTATTCAAAGCCATGCAAGAGAGGTGCGGCGCCGTGCAGGCGCTTTATCCCTCGCCTGCACGGCGTCACTCAAGGTCTGGCTCGTCGGCCCTGGGTTTGAGCCAGACGAGGCCGCTGCATTATAGAGGAACGGGCTGGCAGCCGGCCAACAGCCCCAAAAATATTGAGGGGCACCAACGGCTGGCCATCTTGATAGACTAAGCTGCCGTTGGCCTGGCTGGGAAAAGCCGCCTGGGCAATAGCCGTGATCAAGAGCGGGTAAGAAGGCCAGCAGGTCTAAAGCCTAATAAACGATGAACCTGCTTTGCTTTTTCATTGCTTCCTCACTTATTTACCTTTATCCGTGTCATCTGTGTTCATCCGTGGGCAATTTTTACCGGCTCCTGGAAATGTATCAAGAGCCGTGGGTTATTTTTGCCGCCAAGGCTGGGTTGCTGCACCAGGGACGAGTATCTCACTCTAAAGGTCGGGCCGTTCGGTGCTGGGTTTAGGGCCGGGGCCGGGCAAAGCGGCTTTTGCGCCCCCCTGGGCTTCACCCGCCAGCAGCGTCTCTACCGTAGGATAGGCATTGATCGTCACCGCGCCGAAGTCGGGCAACCCGCCCGTATCTACCGCCGGCCCATAAACGCTGTGAACCTCCCGGCCCAACAAGCGCAGCAGGGTGGTCAGTTCGCCCCGGTGGTGGGCGGTATGGGCAATGCGGCGCACCATAATCCAGGCCCGCGTATGCCGGGTGTCAAAAAAAGCGGCTTCCTGCTCCCACCAGCTTTTGTCCTTTTCTTTGAGCGCGGCCAGCCGGCGGCCGGAATCTTCGGCGTAGCGCCGGATAAATTCCAGCCGGGTTTCCTGGCCGGGCAAGGGCGGAGCGCCAACGTCAATCCCAAACATGTTGCAAAACCACTTGTTTTCGCTCAAACATTGGTGTACCATGTGCTCCAGCGGGTTCCGGTCGGTGCGGGGCAAGGCCGGGGGCCGGACGCGCAGGTCCTCATCCTTGAACATGCTCCACACGTTCAGGGTTTTAAGCCGCTCTGACTCATAAGTCTCAACCAAAAAATCATATTCCATAATTGCCTCCTTGAAAAATAGTAGTCAGTAGCCAGTCCGTAGGACGCCATAGGCGCGCAAAGCGCCCTTGCGGTATAGTCAGAAAGATATTTTCATCGCTGGTGGTGTGCCTCCGGCTAACCTCATTGCGACTGGCCGGCGCTGTCAAGCGCAATCAGGCGGCTCACGGCCTCGACGGCGGTGGCGCACAAGGCATCAAGCGGCTGATGCACCCCGGCCGCAATCATCAACCCCCCGGCCCGCTTGCCCAAAACCGAAGCGATAACGAACAAAGCTGCTGCTTCCATCTCTGAGCACAAAACCCGGCCCTGCACCCAGGCTTGCCAGCGCTGCTTAAGCTCACTGGCCAGGGGCATGCGTTCGGGCTGCACCTCTCCGTAAAAGGAATCTTTGGAATGAGATAGGCCCACGTGGTGGCGGACGCCGTTAGCCCGGCAGGCTTCGCGCAGGCAAGCGATAACGTCCAGGTTGGCGATAGCCGGAAACGCCAGGGGCATATAATGACTGGCGGTTCCTTCATCACGCACCGCCCCGGTGACCACAATCAAGTCGCCGGGCTGCACAAAGGGCTGCATCGCCCCGGAGGTACCCACCCGGATAAAGGCGTCCGCCCCAATTTTAGCCAGCTCTTCCACCGCAATGGCGGTGGAAGGGCCGCCGATGCCGGTGGACGTGACCGACACCTTCACCCCGTCCAGCGCACCGGTGTAGGTTAGATATTCGCGGTTGTGGGCAACTTTTTGGGCGTTGTCTAAAAAGGAAGCAATCAGCGGGACGCGGCCGGGGTCGCCGGGCAAAAGGACATAGCGGCCCACGTCGCCGGGCCGGCACTCCAGGTGGTACTGGCGGTCTGTTGTCAGGGTGTTGCTGCTCATTTTTGCCTCCGGTCTTGCTCAATCAGCAGCTTTACCGCCTCAACCGCCGTGCCGATGAGGGTTTCTAGCGCCTGATGAGTGCCGCCGGCAATCATCAAGCCCCCGGCCCGCTTACCCAAAACGGCCGCCACTACAAACAAGGTCGAGGCTTCCATTTCTGAACACAACACACCGCCCTGCACCCAGGCGTTCCAGCGTTCTTGCAGTGGGTTCCCCACCGGCATGCGCTGTGGTTCGTGCTGGCCGTAAAAAGAGTCTTTGGAGTGGGTCAGCCCCAGGTGATGGCGCACCCCGCGCTGCCGGGCGGCCTGGCGCAGCGCCAGGGTAACGTCCACATTCGCCACCGCCGGATAAGCCAGGGGCATGTACTGCTGCGAAGTATACTCATCCCGCACCGCCCCCCAGGTGATAATCAAATCGCCGGGCTGGATGAAGGGCTGCATCGGCCCCGAAGTGCCGACCCGAATAAAAGTATCCACCCCAATCAGGGCCAATTCTTCCACCGCAATGGCCGTAGAAGGGCAGCCAATCCCGGTGGACGTGACCGAGACCGGCTCGCCCAGCAGTGCGCCGGTATAGGTAGTGTACTCCCGGTTGCTGGCTACCGGCCGGGCCTCATCCAAAAACTGGGCAATAAGCGGCGCCCGGCCCGGATCGCCCGGCAAAAAAACGTAGCGCCCCACCTCGCCGGGGCCGCAGGCAATATGGTATTGTCGTCGGGTTGGGTCTAAATCCATCCATCTCCCCCCTAAAAATTTTGATGCTTGACCAAACGCATTATAATCTGCTTGCATTTTTTGCCTAATATGAGCCGGAGCCGTAGGCGCTTCTGGCAGCTTTTAAGGAATAACCATGAGCCAAACAACTCCTCTGGGAAAACGAGCGGTGCGGGTAGAGGCTTACGCCAAAGCCAGCGGCGCACATCTTTATCCGTCCGATGTGGCGCTGGAGAACATGCTGTGGGTGCAGGTGCTGCGCTCGGCCCGGCCGCACGCCCGGATTCTAGCGGTTGACACCTCGGCGGCGGCGGCCTTGCCCGGCGTGGCCTGTGTGCTCACCGCCCAGGACATCCCCGGCGACAAGCACTTTGGCCTGCTGGTGCATGACCAGCCGACTCTGTGCGACGAGCGGGTGCGATACATTGGCGACGCCATCGCTGTGGTAGCGGCCGAAAGCGATGATCTGGCCCGCCAGGCCCGCGACCTCATCCGGGTAGAGTACGACCCCCTGCCGGTCGTGACCGACCCGCACCGGGCGCTGGCGCCCGACGCGCCGCCGCTTCATCCCAACGGCAACCTGTGCAGCCAACTGCGCCTGGGGCACGGCGATACCGAGGCCGGCTTTGCCGAAGCAGACTTTATCTTTGAAAGCAGCTATGTGACCGGCCGGCAGGAGCACGCCTTTCTGGAAACCGAAGCCGGGGTGTGCTATTACGATGAGGCCGGTCTCTTGACCCTGATTGTGGGCGGTCAGAACCCCTTCAAAGATCGCGCTCAAGTGGCCGCCGCTTTGGGGCTGCCGGAGTCGCAGGTGCGGGTCATCCAGCCGCCTATGGGCGGCGGCTTTGGCGGCAAAGAAGACATCAATGTGCAGCTTTACCTGGCCCTGGTCACCTACCACACCCGGCGGCCCTGCCGCCTGCGGCTGGATCGAGAGGAGTCCATCGCGGTGGGGGTCAAGCGCCACCCCTTTTATGTGCGCTACAAAACCGGCGTAACAAAAGAGGGCCGCCTGACCGCCGCCGAAGTTCACCTTTTGGCCGATACCGGGCCGTATCTCACCTTGGGGCCGGCGGTGGTCGCCCTGGCCGCCGAGCACTGCTGCGGCCCGTATTACTTCCCCCACACTAAAATTGAGGGTCAGGTAGTCTACACCAACAACTGCAACGCCAGCGCCTTTCGCGGCTTTGGCAACCCCGAGGTGCTGCCCGGCCTGGAACAGCACATGGATATGATGGCCCGCGCCCTCAAGCTAGACCCCATCGCTTTTCGCAAGCTCAACGTGCTGCGGGCCGGACAAAGCGCCGGGCTGGGTTATACGCCGGGGGGAACCAGCAGCAGTGTGAAGGTGCTGGAGGCCGCCGCCCAGGGCGAACTGTACACCCGGCGCGAGGCGTTAAAAGCTGCCGGGGCCGGCCGCTGGAAACGGCGCGGGGTGGGGCTGGCTTTGGCCTGGCAGGGCTTTGGTCTGGGCGCAGGCGTCAACGATGGGGCGACGGTGCGGATTGAGCTGCAAACCAGCGGGCGCTATCGCCTGCACATCGGCAGCCCGGAGATGGGCCAGGGCAACCTGACCGCTTTGGCCCAAATTGCCGCCCACGAGTTGAACTGCAGCCTGAGCGACATTGAGGTGAGTTCGGGCGACACCCTGGGGCCAGACTCCGGCTCCAGCAACGCCTCGCGCACCACCTACGTGGTCGGTACGGCCACCCTCCAGGCTGCCGCCGACCTGCGGGAGAAGATATTAGCGGCGGCCGGCCGGCTGCCTGCGGGGCCGGCCGGCCCGCAGTTAACCGGCTTATCTGTGCAGAGTAACGGCCAAACCATCCCCCTGGCAGAACTGGCGGCGGAGCTGGGGCCGCTGGTGGGCGAGGGCTATTTCCACCCCAGCCAACCCCAGCCGGTGATACCGGGCGTGCCGCACGGCGTCTACAGCTACAGCGTCCAACTGGCCCTGGTGGAGGTAGACCTGCTGACCGGCCAGGTGACGGTGCTGCGCCTGGAGAATTACTTGGACGCCGGGCATGCCCTTAACCCCGCCGCCGCCGAGGGCCAATCCGAGGGCGGCATGGCCCAGGGCTTGGGCTATGCCCTGTTTGAGGACGTTCTGCTGCGTGAAGGCCGGGTGCTCAACCCGCGCCTCTCCACCTACATCATCCCCTCCATCCGGGATGTGCCGGCCGAGGTGAAGACGGTGCTGCTGGAAGAGCCGGAACCGCTCGGCCCTTACGGGGCGCGCGGCATCGCCGAGATTGTGCTTTCCCCGACGGCGGCGGCGATCATGAACGCCCTCTACGATGCCATCGGGGTGCGCTTTGACCGTCTGCCGGTAACGCCGGAGATGGTTTTGGCGGCCTTGGAGCAAAAGGAAGGCTAAACCATGCAACTATCCCTCACCATCAACGGGCAACCTTACCACCTTGAAACCGACCCCCGCACCCTGCTGCTCGACGCGCTGCGCGAAGAGGTGGGGCTGCGCGGTACCAAGTATGGCTGCGGCGAAGGCGAGTGCGGCGCTTGCACCGTCATCCTCAACGGGCGGGCGGTCAATGCCTGCCTGACGACGGCCGGCCAGGCTCACGGGGCGGAGATTCTGACCATCGAGGGGCTGGCGGAGGAGGAGCTTGGCCGCCGAGTCATCGCAGCCTTTGTTGAGGCCGGGGCGGTGCAGTGCGGCTTCTGCACGCCCGGTTTTGTGGTCTCGGCCCGGGCGCTGCTGGCGGAGCAGCCCAACCCGGACGTGGAGACCATCCGGCGCGGTCTGAGCGGCAACCTGTGCCGCTGCACCGGCTACACCAAAATCATCCAGGCAGTGGCTCAGACGGCGGCCGGGGCAGCCCAACCTGCTTCACCTGGGGTGAATGGTCCTTCACCCCGACCCATGCCCATCGGAAATAGTTACTTTACCAGGCCCGCCGGCCTGGACGAAGCCCTGAGCCTGCTCACTCAACCGGGCTGGCGGGTCATCGCCGGGGGGACAGACGTGCTGGTGCAAAACGAGCACCAGGTCAAGGGGTTGAAGCTGCTCGATCTGTCGGCCTTGACCGAGCTGCGCCGCATTGATGAGGATGATGAGGCGGTGCGGATTGGGGCGCTGGCAACCTATAGCGATCTGATCCACTCGGCGGCGGTGCAAAGCCACGCCCCGGCCCTGGCGCAGGCTGCCCGCGAGGTTGGCGGGGTGCAGATCCAAAATATGGGCACCCTGGGCGGCAACCTGGTCAACGCCTCCCCGGCCGCCGACGGCGCGCCGCCCCTGTACGTGCTGGAGGCCCAACTAGTTTTGCGCTCGGTGCGGGGTGAGCGGCAGGTAGCGGTGCAGGATTTTGCCACCGGGCCGGGCAAAACGGTGCTTCAGCCGGATGAGCTGCTGACCGAAATTATCATCCCGAAAGCGCATCACGAAGGGCGCGAGATCACCTTTTTTGAGAAGGTGGGACCGCGCAAAGCGCAGACCATCGCCAAAGCCTCGCTGGCTTTCCGGGGCTGGCTGGCCCCCAATGGCCGGCTGACCCAGGTGCGGGTGGCGCTGGGTGCGGTCGCTCCGACGGTGATGCTGGCGCCCCAAACCGCCCAGGCTTTGATGGCCGGGCCGCTCACCGAGGAAAGATTGCTGCTGGCCGGCAATGTCGCCCACGACGAATGCCGCCCAATTGACGACATTCGCTCAACCGCCGTTTACCGCCGTAAGCTGGTACGGGGGCTGCTTCTGCGCCAGTTGTGGCCGCAGCTTGGTTAAAAGGCTCGCTTATTCCGGGTAGAAAATATCTATATTTTCGGCGCTGATAAAGGTGTGGTCAGTGTAGATGGCCGGGGGCAGCGGCTCGCCGCGCAGCATACGCAGGCTGAGGTCAATCAACTTTTCGCCATATTTCTCCGGCATAAAGGCGGTTGAGCCAATCAGCCGCGAGTGGGGCCGGCGGATTTCGGGCCGCACCAGCCGGTCGGCCCCCTGGCCAACGATAATGACATCCTCTTCGCGTTTGGCTTTGCGAGCCGCCGTGAGAGCCCCAATGGCCGCATCGTCGTTAAAGGAGATAACGGCGATTTTATGGGCCTCGGGATAGGCTTTTAAGGCGGCCAGCATGTGGGCTTCGCTGATGTCGCTGGTGTTGCCGCTGTCTAAAAAGGTGAGGCGGGCCTGGGGAATCTCGCCGACCACTTCTTGCAAGCCGTCAAGCTGGCCGCGAATCCGCGCCGCCGGTAAAGCGCCGGCCCGCGGCTCCTCTAACACCATCAGACGGTCAAAAGAGCCGCGCCACTGCTTTTTGATCCACTCCCCCAGGGCCACCCCGGCCATGTGGCCGGAACGGTAATTGTCGGCCCCAAAGAATACGGCTCCGACTATGGGAATATCCACCGCAATGACCGGCATGCCGGCCTGCTGGAACTTGCTCATGATGATGCTGCCCATCTTTTCGTCAATCTGGTATTCGATAACCAGATCAACTTCTTTGGCCACCAGGTTTTCGGCAATGCGCAGGGCCACTTCCCCATTCAATTGATTGTCCGCCACCACCAAATCAATATTACCGGCCTCTTTGGCCGCCCGCTCCAGGCCACGCCGCACATCTACGGCAAAAGGAATCTGCTCGCCCAGGTTGGCAAAGCCGATTTTGTAGTGGCTGATCTGGGTATCCAGGGGGGAGAAGGAAGAGACCGTATTTTCGCCGCAAATCACCAGCGTGGTTTGGTTTTGGCGCAGGCGCTCCACAAAGTGGGAGTCTACTTTGTTATCGGTAATCACGTGCGACACCTGCTCGATGGCGGCAAAAGGGGTCAGACTTTCCTGACCGAATTTGCTGGAATCAACCAGGGCCACCACCCGCCGGGCGCTGCGGATCATGTGGCTTTTGAGTTGGGCCTCTTGCAGGTCAAATTCGGTCAGCCCGGCTTCAAGGGAAAAGCCGGAGCAGGAGACAAAAGCGGTGCGCATGCGCAGGTCGCGCAGCAATTTTTCAGCCAGGTGTCCCGTTACCGCCGAGCCATCCGGGCGCAGAATCCCGCCGACCAGGATGATGGTGTGAGAGGGGTTTTTAGCCAGGGTGCGGGCCACCTCAAGCCCGTTGGTGACAACGGTCAAGTTGCGCCGCTCCAGCAAGAAAGGAGCCATATGGTAAGCCGTCGTGCTGGCATCGAGCAGGATCGAATCGCCGTCCTCGACCATTTCGGCGGCCCAACGGGCAATGCGCTGCTTGG